>JAQCJL010000079.1 GCA_027593125.1 Pseudomonadota bacterium
GACATGAACTCTCACTTTGCTAATGGTTTTTTTACAAGTTGCTAAACTCAAAGGAGCAACGTGATTTATTATTGACGAAAAACCTTAATATTTTCCTAATTTCTGGAAAATACTTTCTGCCAAGATAAACAGACCTGATCTTGCATCTGTTCTGAATTTAGGCCATCTTTCAGGGATAAAGACTACGAATAAGGGCACTGGCCATGACTATGACTGCAGACGAATTGATCAAAACCTTGGATTTGCAACAGCATCCCGAAGGGGGATGGTATAGAGAGACTTATAATAATCGTCTTGAGGGTGAGGCGCGAGGAAGCATGACAGCAATTTATTTTTTGCTGAAAGAAAATGAAACCTCGCACTGGCATCGCGTGACAGATGCGGATGAGGTTTGGTCATGGATTGCTGGCAGTAGCCTTATGTTTTCTAGCACTAGTGATGGTAAAACAGTTGAACGGGCTAAGATCGGAATGGATTTGGCCTCTGGTGAGGTACCGCAAATTGTAGTCAAAGCAGGGGATTGGCAAACCGCAACAGCGAAAAATGGCTATGTTTTGGTGACTTGTGTGACCTCACCTGGCTTTATTTTTGATAGTTTTGAATTAGCTCCTCAAAGTTTTCAACCAGGATTTATGTTCTAAACACATATTTTTTCTATCCTTTTTTAAATCTTGTGTTTCCAGAGAGTGTCTATTTTTTCTTGCATGTTGCTATTGTTAATGATAATCATTCTCATTATCACATAAAATTGGTAAATCCAAAAAGTGATATTTTCGATCAAATTAGTATGTTTTTTTATAGTGCGATTAGGTATTCAGAAAATAGCTAAGGAAAAAATCATGATGACTCGTATCGCTATGACACATTATCGTAAAGCAACAAAGCAAGCCCTGATCATGCTGATAGCAATGGTGAGTTTCACCGGATCTTTTGGTTCAGCTGAGGCAACTGAAATCAATATTTATTCTTCGCGGTCGCCAGAATTGGTGCAACCCATGTTGGATGCATATACAGCAGAAACAGGGGTGACCTTTAACATTCTCTATCTTGCTAAGGGTATGGCCCAAAGATTAGTTTCCGAGGGCGAAGCCTCACCAGCGGATGTGATTATGACGGTGGATATCGCCAGATTGTCAGAACTTGATCATATGGGGATTTTTGCTGCGGTTGACTCGCCCATTTTGAGGTCAAACATTCCAGCAAAATGGCGCGATGATGATCATCACTGGTTTGGCCTTACTACCCGGGCACGGGTTGCGGTGGTTTCCATTGACCGTGTTCAGTCTGATGAATTGATGCGATTAGAGGATTTAGCTGATCCGCGCTGGCAGGGACGAATTTGCACACGCGCAGGAAGCCACCCCTATAACCGCGCTTTATTAGCCTCATTGGTAGCCCATCTTGGTGAAGATGCCGCCACAGAATGGGCACAGGGTTTGGTTGCCAATATGGCACGCAAACCACAAGGAAATGATCGCGCCCAAGCTAGCGCTATTTTTGCTGGTCGCTGTGATGTGGCCTTGATGAACACCTATTACTATGGGTTGATGAAACATAATCTTGAGAAAACAGAACAACAAGACTGGGCGAAAGCGGTTCGCATTGTCTTCCTTAATCAAGGTGATGGGGATCGGGGTCAGCATGTCAATATCACAGGTGCAGGGATACTCGATTCAAGTCAAAACTACGACGCATCAGTACAGTTTCTAGAATGGCTAAGCGGCCCAAAAGGACAGAGCATTTATTCCAGCATCAATTATGAATATCCTGTTAACCCTAGGGTGATGCCAGATGAAGAAATTGCCTCTTGGGGCAGCTTTAGGGCAGATGATTTGCCGGTCTCTGATATTGCGGATCATGCGGACACTGCGCAAAGGATTATTAATAAGACAGGGTGGTAAGACGCTGACCTTATCAGAAAGGTTTTTGTTTACAAGACTTGAAAAGCGCATACCAATCCTGTCATGATAAAATCATACCAGCTGATTTAAACAGGATTTAATCTTATGACGCATCGCCCTATTCCTACCCCTAGTGCTCGGCTTCGCCGGTGTTTGCTCTCCATCCCTGCATCATCTGCAAAAATGATGGCAAAAGGGGTGACCACTGATGCAGATGCTGTGTTTTTTGATCTTGAGGATTCGGTGGCACCAAACGCTAAAGAAGAAGCCAGGGTCCTAGCCGTTGAAGCCTTAAAAACCCATGATTGGAAGGGCGCTGGTAAATCTGTTTCTATTCGCGTTAATGCGTTGGATACGGTATGGACGTATCAAGATATCATTGCGGTTGTTGAAGGCGCAGGGGAGCATATTGACACCATCATCCTACCCAAAGTGGGATGCCGCGAAGATGTTTATGCGGTGGATGCGCTCATCACCCAACTCTGCCGAGCCAGAGGCCAAAACAACCTGATTACCATCGAAGGCTTGATTGAAACCGCCTCAGGCGTGGTTAATCTGCCTAGTATCACAGGCTATAATCAATTTATTGGCAGCTTAAGGCTAGAGGCGCTTCATTTTGGGGCGGGTGATTACGCCGCGAGTGTCAGGTCGCCAACAACGTCAATTGGGGGCGGAGTGGCGGATTACCCGGGGGATATCTGGCATTATCCCTTAGCCTCAATGGTTGCGGCATGCCACGCGAATGGCGTTGTTCCTATGGATAGTGCGTTTGGTGATTTTAATGATCCTGATGGTTTCATGGCTGTTGCAAAACGGGCTCGAGCTCTTGGTATGGCTGGAAAATGGGCTATTCACCCGTCTCAAATCCCTCTTGCTAATGATATCTTTACCCCCAGCAATGATGAGATCACACGAGCAGAAGCCATGATAACGGCCCTAGAGGTATCTGAGGCGTCAGGTGCAGGGGCGGCTTTGTATCGAGGGCAAATGATTGATGCTGCCTCAACCCGGATGGCTCGTAATATTGTAGATATGGCAAAAACATTAGGCATTCGGCCGTCCTAACCGTGGTATGGGATGACCGGAACACATGGCAGGGGGCGGCTAAAGCCGCTTATGAAGCGGTAGTAACCGCAGGCCACCCCCACAATGCTATGGCCTCTGCCTTAGCGGAAATGGATGTTTCTGATGTTACTGCTGTTCTTGCGGTGGGCAAAGCAGCGCATGGCATGGCGAGCGAGGCAGCAAAGGCGGAGTTAAGTTCGCCCGCTAGGCAAAAAGGATTAATTATTGCCCCTGATGCTGGGCATAACGCAATCTGGCCTGTGGTGGTGGCGGGGCATCCTGTGCCCGATCAAGGCAGTTATGATGGCGGCATCGCGGCGGCAAATCTGGCGTCATCTTTAGGACAGGATGATCATTTGCTTTTTCTGCTAAGTGGCGGCGCCTCAGCAATGATGATTTTACCGCAACCGCCTCTAACCCTTGAGCAAAAGATGATCTTGAACGAAAGGCTTCTTTCTAGCGGTGCAGACATCCATGAAATCAACGCAATCCGCAGATTGGTGTCGGGGATAAAGGGCGGAAGACTGGCAGCCATGGCAGCACCAGCACGGATCACTCAAATGATTATCTCAGATGTTGAAGATGATGCGCTTGCGGCTATTGGAAGTGGCCCTGCAGCCGCAGACCCGATGCCTATAAGTCAGGTCATAGACAGCATCAATCGCCTAGGGTTAACAGACCTTCCATGGTTGCAGACATATCTTGAGGGGCTTCAAAACGGACAGGTGATGCCGCCAGTTCGACAAGGTGATGCTTGTCTTAATAAGATTAGCACAAAGATTGTCGCCAGCAACAGGCGACTGGTTCAGGATAATCTTTTGCCCGTGATCGCTAAGGCAGGCGGCTTTCCCAATTTTTTGCCTATTTCTTTACCGCGTTTATCAGGCGATGCGGCAGAAATGGGACGGTACCTTGCTGAGATTATTCTCAATCATAATCAAGCAGAGGCGCTTATTCTTGGGGTCAGTGGTGGTGAGACAACCGTAACCTTAGGCCGTGATCATGGCAAAGGGGGGCGATCGCAAGAGCTAGCCGTAAGTTTTGCCCTGCGCATGGCAAATGCTGATATTGATTTTCCTTGGTTGATACTTGCTGCCGGAACCGATGGCCGAGATGGGCCGACTAATGCCGCCGGGGCAATGCTTGATAGTTCTATGCCGCTTGATTCTGATGCGATGGCAAGGGCTGTGCGTCGGCATGACTGTTGGACTTATCTTAATCAGGTTGGTGGCTTATTTTTGCCAGGGGCGAGTGGTACAAATTTGGCAGATATGGTGGTCATCCTCATAGACCCATCACAAAGGCACGGATCAGAATCTTTGAGGTGATAATTTGACACATAGAAATTCTCTTTTTGAAGAATGATAATAACAATCTTAATAGGGCGAGAAATGAATAGATTATTTTTAATTTCAGTTTTTCTGTTGGCTTTAATAAGCGTGGGAACACCTGTTTTTCACGCATCGTTGAAATCTGCTTCGGCAGACGACATGCGCCATGGGGATCTCATAATTTCAGATCCGTGGCTTAAAGCTACACAATCGGGCAAGCCTGTGACGGGTGGCTATTTAACCATTCGTAATGATGGGATGATTGATGATTATTTGTTAGGGGCTTCAGCAGCATTTTCGGGTAAAACAGAAATCCACGAAATGAAAATTACAAACGACATCATGCAGATGCGCCCATTATCAGAGGGGTTGTTTATTCCAGCAGGAGAAACCGTTATGCTCAAACCTGGCGGATATCATGTTATGTTTATGGGGTTAAACCAGCCGCTTTCGGAAGAGGGAGAGTTTGAAGTTGTACTTAATTTCAAGCACGCTGGCTCAATCCGAGTTATGTTTGACGCCAAACGTAATCAGGGCCAAACCCATTAACTGATAACCCCAACATAACTTCATCACAGAAAAGGAGAGGTGTTATGCGTCCGTTTGCTTTACTCATTACCGGAATTCTGGTGGGGTCGGCCCTCACATATACGGTCATGGGGAATATCCTTAGTGATGGCCATGACCATGATCGCGATGCCTACGCTGTAGGGGCAGAATCGCATGACCATTCTTCGCATGATCACGCAGAGGGCATTGAAACAAGTCAATGGGACCTTGTGCCCGAAGTGAAGGCAAAACTCACCGCTGATGCCGTTACAGGGTATAATTTGCATATCGAAACTTCGCATTTTGATCTTGTTCCCCCGGCAACAGACCATGCTGATAGCACAGGTGAGGGGCATGCCCATCTCTATGTTAATGGTGAAAAAATTGCTCGTGTTTATGGGCATTGGTTTCATATTTCCAGCCTGCCAAAAGGGCAAAACACCATTACCGTAAGTTTGAATGGCCACAACCACGAAGAATTGCTAAATCAAGGGGTGCCGATTGTGGCGACATTGATGCAGGAAGGCGATTAACCTTAATTATTCGAATTGTGTTGTTGTGCTGACAGCACATAAGGATATAACTGCAGGAATTGTTTTGATGGATGCACCGTGCTATGCCATCTCGGCATAATTGGCTTGCGGTATGACAATGGATGAGGAGCGCATATCATGGAAAATTTAACCCATTTGGGCAAACCTACAGCTTTGCCGTCATCCCCTGAAGAGGCTGTGCTGGACAGGGTCCCGAACCCACATCCGGATACAAAGTTCGTTGCGCGGTTTACCCAGCCTGAGTTCACCTCGCTATGTCCGGTTACCGCACAGCCTGATTTTGCCCATCTGGTGATTGACTATATTCCTCAAGAATGGATGGTGGAATCCAAGTCGCTGAAAGTCTATCTAAATAGCTTTCGTAACCATCAGGCCTTTCATGAAGCTTGTACGGTTGATATAGGCAAGCGGCTTGCTGATTTGCTCCAGCCTCATTGGCTCAGAATTGGGGGCTACTGGTATCCGCGTGGCGGTATGCCGATTGATGTGTTTTGGCAATATGGACAAAGCCCTGAAGGCGTATGGATTCCAGATCAGGGCGTTGCAGGGTATAGGGGACGCGGCTAATTAATCAGTCGCAAGGTTTTCCAGCGCTTGCCTAAAGATGACAGGATCAACATTTCCACCTGAGGCAATAACGATGGTAGTTTTGTCTTTGCCATCACATTTTCCAGCTAATAACGAAGTCAGGGCAACAGCGCCGCCTGGTTCAATCACCAATTTAAGATATTGCCATGCTAATGCCATAGCATGAAGCACTTCTTCATCAGTGACTTGAAATCCTTTTGAGACATGGTTCTGGTTAATGGCAAAGGTGATCTCGCCTGGGGTAGGCGTGACAATTGCATCACAAATTGATCGTGCTGAGGGATCATTGCTAAGCCGTTCTCCTGCCTCTAGTGAGCGCCGGAAATCATCAAAACCCTCAGGCTCTGCCGCCATTAAGGTCAGTTTTGGAAAATGCTCATGCATGGCAAGGGCAACCCCGGCAAGCAAGCCGCCGCCGCCAGTACAGCACAGCAACTGATCCGGAATAACGCCAGCAGCTTTTAGATCTTCGGCAATTTCCACCCCCATAGTGCCTTGGCCTGCAATCACCGGCACATATTCATAGGGCGGAATTAATGCCGCCCCATGATCGTCAGCCATGTTTTGACCAATCGCCTCGCGGTTTTCCCGATATCGGTCATAAAGCACGACATCAGCACCAAAGGCCTTGGTATTTTTGATTTTCATGCTGGGGGCATCCTCGGGCATGATGATGGTGGCCTTTATCCCTTTAATGCCTGCTGCCGCCGCAACGGCGGCTGCATGATTGCCTGAAGAATAGGCAACCACATGATCCACATCACTGGGTAAAGACATGACAGCGTTAATTGCCCCGCGAAATTTAAAAGACCCTGTTTTCTGGAGGGGTTCAGCTTTGATCAACACGCGGCCACCGACCAGCTGATTCAAAAGTGGCGATTCCAGCAAAGGGGTTTTAACAATAAAACCCGAAATACGCTTAACCGCCGCGGCTATATCCGCATAAACTGGCAATTCCATGATGTTTGGTTCCTGTTTTTCCTATTTCTTTAGGTTATTATAGGTTTTGCAGTGAAGATTTTCTACCAATTGCTAACGGTTAAAAACGAAACCTTGAAGTCTCACGCCGTTAGCCCTATTCTCCGGCAAAGAAGATCACGCTGAAACCCAGTGTGGATATAAAACATAGTTTTTTTTATTAAGGAATATCCAGATGTCCGGACAGCCGCAATTTCAAGGTTCTTATGTTGCCCTTATGACGCCCTTCAAAAATGGTGCACTTGATGAGGCCGCTTTCCGAAAATTAGTCTCATGGCAAATTGCGGAAGGCACCAATGGCCTGATTCCTGTAGGAACCACAGGTGAATCCCCAACTCTAAGCCATGATGAGCATAAACAAGTTGTCGAATGGTGTATTGACGAAGCCGCAGGCAGGGTTCCGATTATCGCTGGCGCTGGTTCCAATTCCACCGATGAGGCTGTGGATTTTGTTCGTCATGCAAGCAAGGCCGGTGCCGATGCGGTGCTAGTGGTCACGCCTTATTATAACAAACCCACACAGGCTGGCTTATTGCGCCATTATGAAACCATTGCTGATGCCTCGGATGTTCCGGTGATTATTTATGATATCCCGGGGCGGTCTGTGGTCAGCATGGCGGTAGATACTATGGTCAAATTGGCAGATCACCCCAATATCGCAGGGGTAAAAGACAGCTCACAAGATTTGTCACGGCCTACAGAACTTGGTAATCGCATTGCTGGCGGCTTTAGCATGCTGTCAGGTGAAGATGGCACAGCGTTGCCATTTCTCGCCGCAGGGGGGCATGGCTGTATCTCTGTGACGGCTAATATTGCGCCGCGGATGTTATCAGAAATGCATGCCGCGTGGCAGGCAGGGGATATCAGAACCGCAATGGCGATTAACGCGCGGGTGATGCCGTTGCACGCGGCCATGTTCTGCGAATCTAGCCCTGGCCCAGTGAAATATGCTGCTAGCCTGATGGGGCTGTGTGGTGAGGAAATGCGTTTGCCCATGACAGATATTGATGCGAGTTCGAAAGTTAAAGTCAAACAGGCTATGCTAGACGTTGGTTTGATAAACGCATAACCCCT
>JAQCJL010000005.1 GCA_027593125.1 Pseudomonadota bacterium
TAGCAAAGCGGCGAGTTTGGGTCAGATAGTCTTCCACTTCACGCCGCAAATCACGGGCAAAGCCTGGGGCATCAGCACGATTTGCAATCGCATTATCAAGGTGAGGTTGAATGACAGCAAGCCGCAACCGGTTGAGTTGCGGGGAGGCAGCAAACTTAGCCACATTGACCTTTAGGATCACTTCAATCGCGTTGTTGAAATCAGGCCGTGTTCGGGTGGAGATAATTGCAAAGCTGTCCACATGGCCATCAGTGGCGGTTGAAATATCCTCAATAAAATCGGTTGAGGATATAAACTGGCTTCCGGTATCCGTATCTACCACTTGGCTTGATATTCTGGAAATCACTTGCGACGACACTGATATTCCATTGACCTGACCAATGGCTGTTTTTAGGGCATCCATAATCGCATCTTTTTGGCTCATGCCCAATCCTTCGGCGGTGACCTCAACTAGTGTGACCTTAGCTGTGGCAGGCTTGATCAGATTGATGCTGGTTATCATCATGATAAGCATCAGGATCATCAACCACCGCATTACCATCATATGTCGCTGCGAAATTGTCATCACGCTCATGAACTTATCCTCATATTGGAATTAACGAATGCCTTTGGCGTCGAGCACAGCAACAATTTCCTTTGCTGTTTTTTCACCAGAATTGATCAAAGCATTGCGAATAGCGGTCACATCATCAATGCCGCCATCATTAGCTTGAATAGGGCCAAATGCGGCGATATCACGTGGCAAACGTTTGCGGATATCAATGACAATCCCGTTAACTGAGGCAGAAACACGATAGCCTTCGGATGTAGCATATTCGGGTAAGCCAATATCAATCGTGCCAATGGCAAGAAACTCTATCTCACAATCACGCGCGGCGTTGATCACGGATTTTCTGGTCTCGCGGCTCATTTTGCCATTGAGGGCAATTTCTTCTTCAACCAGATCAGGCTCAACGCCTCCACATTCATTGACCACATCAACATACCGAACAGGTTCAAAATTATTTAAAGTCAGCACACTAGATGTGCTGGTGCTGAAATCAGCTGAGGAAACGACAATATAACTGCGCTCACCTAATTCCCGTTCAGCGCCTTCTAATACGGTGGTTCCTGAAGATTTGTTTTGGGTCATGGTTTCGGTAACCGTGCTTTCCACGGTGGTGGTGCCATCACTGGAATAGGTGTTTTCCATGCTGTTTAGATTTTTGGATTGGCTACGCTGATCTACAGTAGGGTCATAGATTATGGTTGTGCCGTCCTTAATATAGCTGGTCTGGCGTGCTGAAAAAATCCACATCATTAGGGCGCCTTCACCAACACTTGATCCAGCCTGATCAGCAAAGAGGGCATCAATCAATTTGGTTTTAACGCGAATGACAACTTTGCCATCAAGAACATTCTTTTCTGATTTGTTATTTTCATAATCAAATCCGACAACGCTGACATAATTTGTAATATCTGCCAGAATTTGATCTTTCTTGGCGAGATATTGCTTGAGCCTGCCATCATCCATGCAAAAACCAATATACTCTTCCCATGCGGCTTTGATGGCCATATCCTGAAGCGCTGCAACATCATCATCTTGGGGTTTGGATGACAAAAATTTAGGCGTGTATTCCATAGAAACTTCGGCAAAGGCCTCAGTTACGGAACCACAAGTGGCATCACTTCTTGCGGTTGAGGCAACCGAAAGCATAAAAAAGAACACAGCGGTTATCACAAGAAAACGCGATATAACGCTGGAAAGCGCATGGTGGAGAAAGAAATTTTTCATGTTAATCTCACTTACAGTTCACTTAAATAAAGAGCTGGACAATTTTTATCCAAAGATTTGCATTAACTTATATAACAAATTAGCTATTGCTAATAGATTTCAATTGCAGCGTCACTTCAAGCAATGGAAAAATGAGATAAGGAATTGAAATGAAGACAATAATTATTACCATTTTTGGGATTATATTTTTTAGCCTTAATCATGCCAGCGCTCTTGATCGGGTAATGATTGTTTCTGGTGATGCATCCGATGTTTCAGAAAGCTCGGTTGACGCTGATATTTTATTTCGCTTGGAGCATGAGTTTCGGGCGGCGCTTCTTGATCTTGGGATTAGCGTCACTAATCCTCTTTATATAGAGCAAGAACTTGGTGTGTCGCTGGATGGTGCGGACATAGATGACATTCTGCCCAAGTTGATCCCTTATCTGGCCAATAGTGATGACAGCATTATTCTGTTGGAATTAGGGCTTATCAGGGGCACAACGGCATTTGCAGATCCTTTTGTGCTGGCAACAGATGCCAAAACGGGGCAAATCATGGCGCAAGCAACAACTCTCCCCTTATTGCAGACAGACAGCAATAATATTACCGCTGCCGCCGCGGCCTTGGCCAGAAGCCTTGAGCGAAGATTACAGCAGAACGGATATCAGACCAGCCTTGCGGATGTAAAACCATGGGGCGGCAAGGCCCATACCCTTCGTTTAGCTTTTGAAGGTTTCAACGGCTGTGAGCAGGAAACCATCCTTAATATTATAGAAAATGAGTTTCCGGGTTTTATTGGTGCTGATCTCGAAAAAGCCCCTAATCCGAATTATGCTATTTATCAACTTCAGACAACGGCTCAAACCCAGCGCATCCGTAAATGGCTTCAGTTGGTGATGGTTGAGGCAGGAATGAGTCCTGATTATGATTATCGTCTGTTTGTCAGCCAAGAGAACTTAAGATTAAAAAAGCCAGATCACTTGCGCAGTTTTTATTTTCAGTGCGGCGAGTGAGGGTTAGGATAAGGAATTGATATGATGTTAAAACAGCGTGTTTTTCTTTTTGCCTTTGTCATGCTCGGTGTGGCGATAATAACAACTGGTAGCGGTTTCATCCGTCAAGCCATGGCCGAACCTGTTTATCTTCTGCCTGGGTCACCTGCAGCCAGTACTAATGTTGGTCAGGTCGCAAGAGATGTTATGGCCTCACGCCTGAGTAAGGCCGGATTAATGGTCAGAGAAATCTCACCCGTCATGAAAGAACTTGGTTTTGCCCTTGATGGCAATAGGGCGGCTATATTGGCTGAAGCGGATGTTTTGCAAGCACGATTAGGCAGTGGGTTTTTCATCTTTGTGGAATATGATGAACTGATGGACCCTTCTACCAAGAGCCTATCTTTACGGCTTGCGGCACAGATTTACACAACCAGCAATGGCTTTGTTGCCAATTGGACAGAGCCAAGCCGCACCCTTTTGTTGCCAGAGAATTGCACACGCATTTGTCTTGATCGCCTTGTGTTGCCAGAAATTGAAGCGCAAGCAGACAGTCTCTCTAGCAGTATTGTTCAGTTGCTGAAACGGCCAACGGGTTCATCAGATGGTGAGGCTGTGCCGGTTCAGATCTATCAAGTTGAGATGATAGATTTGGACAGTGATGAGATGTTAGAATTGGTGGACTTAATGGAACATGAATTTCCAGGGTTTATTGCCATTACTAATAGTGCGTCACGCTCGCCTCGATTGCGCTTTGACTATCATACCACGGCATCATCACAAAAGCTGAATGACTGGCTTCGGATCAGTCTTCAAGAAATTGGGATTGCCCCAGATAGTGATGCTGACCTTCAGGTGATGACAGGCTTTATTACGATCAAGCGTTATGACACCATCGAAAGCCGTGGTAGCCAAGGAAACACAGTCAAATTCAATTGAATTTGCGACAAAACTTGCGCTGATTTTTCCATTTCTCCTCATGAAGCCTAAACCGCTTAAAGGGCTAGTTGCAAAGCTCATAATAGGAGAAATGGAAAATGCTTGCTGATGATGCTAATCCCCTTGCCGAAGTGGCCTTTGCCCTATCAATGGCGTTTTTCAGCCTAATGGTGCTGATGCTGTTTGCTATTGTTCATCAACCTGAAGATACGGTGGCGGATAAAATGCTGATGACAGAAATGGCCCCATCCCAAGAGTCGCCAGCAGAACCCCAAGAACAACAAATCCTAATTTTTCATCCTAGCGGATTTTATGATGCAGATTTGAAGCCTGTGAACCCTGCACAGCTTGATGCCTCAAAACCGGTTTTATTAGCGGTAGAAGAAACCATTCCTATGTCCAGCATCATGGGTTTTAAACGCGAATACGCTGGATTTGAAATTGAAATCGCTGAATTAACCGCGCAATGGAAACAGGCCATCACTAGCCAAAACAATTCTGTAAAGGGAGCCGGACAATGACCTTTTTTTCATATCTTAACCATAACGCTAAAGGGCTGATGGTTTGGTTCATGCTGGTGGCTACTTTTGCTAGCGTATCTTCATCCGCGGCCGCTTTATCCTCAACCCAGACAACCCATCATATTCAAAAGGTGATTGTGATTGAGGCGTTAAAATCACGCCATGTGTCTCCGTCTCTTGCGCTTGCAGTAGCTGAGGTTGAATCCAGTTTTCGCCCCCAAGTTGTCAGCCATAAAGGGGCGATTGGTGTCATGCAAATCATGCCTGCCACCTCGCGTGATGTGTTTGGCGTTAACCCTAATCGTCTTTATCAGCCAGATTTAAATATCCGATTGGGAATACGGTTTCTCGATGATTTGATTTCGCAATATGATGGCCGGGTGGATATTGCTTTATCTCATTATAATGGGGGATCGCGTGTTAACCGCACTAGCCCGCCAAGCATTATCCCTGCGACACGTGGTTATGTGCTTAAAGTCCTAAATCGGGCTCAGCATTATCAGACCATCTGGCCGGGCATGGTTAATCCTGATCATCGGGTTTTTCCTGTGGTTATTCCGGCACACGAGCCATCACCAAGTTTTATCAATATTCAGCCTGAACGCATGGTACAGGCAACATTTGACTGGCAAAATCATGTCACAGAAATTGACTATTGGCTGACCAATAAAGGCCAGCAATCCATGACGATTTCATCTTATTCCACGCAAAGATCTTATAGCCAAAAATTAGTGACGCGAATGCATCAGAACCGCAGTCATCTTCGCCAGTGGATTAATCGGAACCCTTAGACGATGTTATCTTATCATCAGCACATTGAAACCCTTGCTTTGCCTTTAGTCATGCGATCGGATGCTGGTCGCACAAATGAGGATAGGGCGTTGTGGTCAACAAGGGTGGCACGCCCCCGCAACTATGCTACATTAGTAGGGTATGAGTGTAGTGACGCGTTTGGTTATGGTCTGTCAATGAATGATCCCGGCGAAATTTTATCTTCATGGGCGGAATTCCGTCTTTCACCCCCATCGGAGTTTTTACTAACCTGTCTTCGTTATATTCATGATTACACCGACAGCCATGGGCAGGCGATATTTTCACCTCGGACAGCCACAGGGCTGACAACCATGATCGCCTCACGGTCTTATGGCCCAGAGCTTTATCGGATGTGTGCGATGATTGCTGGCGCTTCAGCTTCAGGCATAAAACCAGGGGAGCTGTTAGTTGCTGGGCGAGCAACGCCATCGCGGATCAGGCAGATATTTTCTGATGCGGATCGTCCCCATGCTCTATTGATCGAAGATGATCAGTTGGTTTTTGCAAACCACCAGCCAATTTGGCGACAAGCGTTTTCCCGTGCGCCATTATCGGTAGCCTTGGCTAGTTTTCTGGCTGAAGCCTTGGGGTTTGATGTTTTTCTTGATGCTTATCATAAGCTAGGCCAGGATATAGAGGCGTCATCTATTAAGACAATCGCCAATGATCTGTCAAAGCGGCTATATCGGTTTCTGGCAGAGCATTTGCCGCGAAGCTCAGAACGACAAATCACCCTGCTGTTGCAACAGTATCTTGAGCAATCTTTGTCACCAGATGCTAAATTATCAGAAAGCAATATTACCGATGAGATCATTTTTGATTTCTGGTGTGAAAAAAGTTTGGATAAAGAGGTCAGCCTAAAACTGTATGACACTTGCTTGCGGGCTTGGGTGACTTTTCGATGCGGCGTTGTGATAGCAAGTCAGTCCAGATTTTCTTCTGCGGATAGTTTGACTGATGATGAGCATCGCCTAGATCATCTTACCATTGATCATTTTTATGGTGAAAACGATGATGTCAGCTTTCTTGAGGCAGGACCAAAAGCTTTCCAAAGCAGCATGGTATTATCTGGCGATAAATCATCGGGGCTAAAGGCGGGTTTTGACGGCCTTGCTGTGCCGCCAGCAGATAGCATCAAAATGTTCAGCAATACCGAACGTGATAAAATTGAATTGCTGGCCCATGCTAATGATCAGGCTATACCGCTTAAGCAATCAATGCTTCGCGGCATGGTGTTTCCGCTTATGCAAAACCGCCTCACGCAAGCCACAAGGGTGAGTAAAAAACAACCAGATATTAACACAGTCATGGCAGAGGCAGGGCCTAATCCTTATCAGAACTGTGTTGAGGCGTGGGCAGATATTCAGACGGTTGCGCTAGGGACCGCGCGCACCGCATGTCAGCGCCTGATCGAAGAACAGCAACTGGCAGGTCTTGCCCTATTAACCAGTATGCTTGATGATGAAGAAAAGCATGAGCTGATCAGTCTGATGCATGAGGCAGGGGTCACATCAGATCAATCCGCGCTGTTAGCGGAAAACCTTTTTGATAAACTGGAAAACCGCCCTGCCCAAAGTGCACTCAATACGATCTTGTCAGAGCTAAAATCTGGCGCAAGGAAATATCGACGCGCTGGACTAAAAGAGGCTCCTGCTGATAGTGATGACCACTCCGCATGGCATGATGGACTATATCTTGCCGCTGGTTATGCTCAGATGATTGCC
Organism: Pseudomonadota bacterium; assembly: GCA_027593125.1. Taxonomy (GTDB): domain Bacteria; phylum Pseudomonadota; class Alphaproteobacteria; order Puniceispirillales; family UBA1172; genus UBA12202. The sequence goes on from JAQCJL010000005.1 coordinate 6,746, forward strand.
AATGATCTAGATATATTCTTGAAAGAAATGGAATCGACGGGCGACACACTCGAAACTCTTTATCTAAAAGACCAGATGATCTTTAAGCAACAATTCAACCGTATTTATAAAAGTGAGCATGGCGATGGATAAACACAGCAAGGCCATTCTGTCTGATGCAGGAAAATTATTTGATAAACTCACCGATGCCCATCTGATGCAAAAACATCTTAATGATGATCCCAAACATGCTGACGGATTAGATTTGCATAGCTTGTGGCAGGCGGCCGAAGGTAAGGCCAGTGATGCACAGATGCAAAAAATATCGCAAAGCTTCATGGCCAGAAAACAGCTCAAGGCTATTTTGGATGCCTCTGCCATTGCTTATCAACCCCGTCAGGCGGCAGCATCTAGCACTAGTGATTATCGGCATGGCAGTGCTTTTGATATCCGGATAAAGCCATCCGCCGCTCAGGATGGGCTTGTCTATGTTCAGTTACTTTTTCATCAAAAGATGATGCCTGAGCATGAACAACCAAGCGTTTTGGTATCTTACCGAGATGGAATTTATCGTCAGAAACCATTGACGTCAATTCAGGATCAGCGCATACAGCTTTTGTGGCATAGTGATGATCCCATGTTGAAGGATTTAAGGGATCCAGAGACGGAACTTTATATCAAGTGACCAGAGTCTATATACCGACGACGCGACATCCGGTTGAGATTATCTCCCTGATTGAGGAAGGCGCGGATATTGAATCGGTGATCTGCCTTGCGGGCAGTTTTGAAGGTCTTCCGGTTAGTTCAGCTTATAATGCCTTTGTTCGTCGCCCCACAGGACTGATTGAAAAACTCACAGGGGTGGCATCGTTCCGTACTGATGTGAGTGGCACCATCGATCAGGGTAACAGTTGGCAATTGCCAATGCTATTGGCGCATCGGTTGCATCACAAAAAGCGGTTTCGTCAATCTGACGCAAAACACATGATTTGGGCCACAGGACAAGTTGATATTAATCAAAATGTCACCCCTGTTCAGCATATTCGTGAAAAGCTGGCTGCAAGCCAGACGCTTTTTGATGATCTGATGGGTAAGGGCATTACTGTTCATCTGGTGATGCATCCAGACAATATGGTGGAATGCGAAGACCTTAAATCCAAAGGGTTTATCTGTCATGCTGTTCGCGGAGTGATAGAAATTGATCGCTTACTGATAGATGCCGCCTTTGCTGCGCCTTCTGATCCGGTTGTCCATAAATCAGCTTTGAGCCCATGGCAAAAAGTATTGCGGCAAGGTGTATCTTGGTGCTGGCGCAGGCGCCAGATCATAGGTTATGGCCTAATAGCCTTGATGGTTTTTGGCCTTTATCAGCAGACGCCTTGGAAGCCCATCCATGAAGCAATGATGCTAGAAAAACAAGGCCGTCTTGTTGAGCTGATCCGCGTCTTAAAAACCTATCGTCAAAATCCTGATGTCATGTCGCGTATCAGCTTTCGTCTGTTTGAGGAAATGGCCTTGAAGCGTAAATCTGACCGCCTCATCCGTAATTTAGAAGTTCATCTTGTCTGGGCTGTTCCAGGTGATGGGCTTGGTAGTTGCGACGATAGTGACATGCGCTGGCATAAACATTTGGTGGATGGCGAAACTTTGCCGTCATTGCCAAGTAACCTTTGCCGGCTTTATCTGGATATCCGGAATATTGGCTCAACTCGTCAAGCGGTTGCGGTTGCTGTGCGCCAGAACCCAGATGAAAATCATGGAGAAAATGTGCTGTTGATGCAACCTACGCAGTCAGCGCTTGCCCCAACAGAAAATATGCGCAGCATGCCTATAGCCGCTTCATCACAGCCTATGGTCATTATGCTGGCGACATCAGATCACATGGATAATGCTTGGTACCCATGGTTTGAACGTTGGGTTAACCGGCCAACGATCAGTTTTAGTCAACGGTTGCACGACACCGGCATTGGCGCACGCATGGCATCACAGGATATGCCATGATGATGGGGTATCCATGGTCTTAAATGCAACGCGCATCACCAAGGGCAATACGCCCGGATACGCGTCGGCCTTTTACTTGGATATCGTCAATAAAAAGCTGACCTTGGCTAATGGTATAAGACCCTGATACGCGGCCGTTGAGCTGATCTGACCTAGCTGCGTTAAGCAATCCCCCAATGATATAGCTATCGCCAGATTTGCTGAAAAGCTGAACAGGTGTTCCATCGCCAAGTTGGGCTTTAAGGTTGGCCTGATGGGTGGTTTCTTTAGCATCAATATTTTGCCGTGACCGCAAATAAGGAGAATAGAAATTACGGTTAGCAACCTTTACTTTGCCATCGCGAATATCATAGAGTTTTCCATTATTAAGCAAATATCCACTTGTCAGACCAAAGCATTGACGCAGAATGACAGCAACTTTTTCACGGTCGGATTTATTGTCTGGCCAGAACAGCTCAAGTTCAAGTTTTTCATCTGCTTCATCCATCTGTTTCATCGCGTGTTGCCGGTCTTGCCCAGAAGCTGTCATGGTCACAGGCACTTGGTTTATGGTTAAGGCGCTATCAATGCTTGCAGATATGTTTGGCAATGGCGTGATAGGGATATTTGCCGCCGCCGTTGTGACCACAGGCTTTGGTAATGGCTCCAGCACAGGCTTTATAGGCGCAAATTGAGATGCCTTATCTTTTTCAGGAAACGCCGCGAGGTTAGGTTCAGCCTTTAGTTCAAGCATAAGGGGTTTAGGCAATAGCCTAGCTGGGGGAGAGGTGATTTCAGCTGTTTCCGTCGGGTTCATTGGCACGATCACGGAAGGGGCCGCGGATGGTTGAACTTGTGATCGTTGAAGCAGGGGTCCCGGCAAAAGGTTTTCGGGCTTTTCCAGATGGATTTCTTGCTGGTCTTTTGGCGCATCAGTTTCGTTGATGGCTTCTGCTGAGGGAGGAAGATATTCAGAAGGCAAAGTAACGAAACGGATGCTGGCCAAAACTTCATTAGCTGATGCTTGATCCTGAGCATCGACAGGGGGCACCAGCGTGTCTTCTGCAGGCGCATGGGTTTGCTCAGGCTTCGCGGTGTTTGGGGGCGTGTCTGGCAAAACCTGTTGGGGTTCAAGCCAGACCATCGCAAAAAACCCAAGCACCAGAATTACTGAAGCGAGGCGCATGATTAGATACCTGATTTCTCAAGATAGAATACTTGCATATCCAACATCAATTTACCAAGGTCTTGCTGGCGTTCTGCAGGGGTCATATACCGCATTCGCTCATTTACATTTGCGGTATCAAGGCCTGGGGCAACCATGTTTTCCTGATCAGCTTCTGCTAATTCAGCAAACGCATTAGCAATATCGATATCACTCACAGGGGGGTCTGATTGTTCCACTAATATAACAGGCTCAACTTTTGAGGTGTTGGTTTCAGCATGAGGGACACTTGCCGGACTGACATTGCTATTTGGCAAAGGGGCAATCATATCTTTGGCCTCAACTGTGGTTACGTTTGCCGCGGGTGTTTGCATGTCTTCCAAAAGCGCATTCAGGCTTGAAACCTCAGCTTTAAGCGACAGAATATCCTCGCGCAATTGCTCTGTCTCTGATGGTGTTGCCATCACATCGGCTGTGATCTCGGCCATCAGTTCAGATGCTGTTTCGGCTAACCCGTGATGATCGATGTTGTCTTTGCCTTCTTGCATCACTTGGTCAACCCCTGCGACAACTGTTTTTGATGTGCCCGTTAACCATGAGGAAAAGGATTGATCTGGTGAGGCTGTGAACAAATAGCCCAGACAAGCGAGAACACAAATATTGAACATAAGGAAACGCATGAATTATTCTCCTACAACAAGAGGGTTAGCGTGATGGGCAGGACGATCACTGCTCATTACCGTGGCATTAATAAGGATCAGGATGGTGCGAAGCACAGCAGATACCGGCAGGCCAACCACCGAAGTCATAAAGGCCATACTGAAATGTTGTGTCAGGTCAGCAATAACATCATTGATCGTGTCAGGTGTTAACCCCCCATGGGAAAGTGAACCAATACCAAGAGAGATGCCCAGCAAAGTAAAGGTAAGGGCAATGGTGGCAATGCCGTTACAGGCTTGCAGCCCACTCAATAACCATTTCCGGCGAAAGCCATCAATAGCTTCAGATGGGTTCTCCCCTCGGGTTTCCAGCAATTTCATGCCGCTAAAGATGCTGACCAGAATAAGGATCATGGTTAAAGACATAAAGCCCAAACCAAGCACATCCATAATCCAGTTAAAAATGGCACTTGCCGGGAGACTGCTGGCAAAGGAAAACCCTGCCAGCAGGATGACTATGGCGCCCATCACAAAGGTAAAGGCGCGTCCACCTAATCCGATATTGTTATGCCAGATAGACCAGCTCATCTGCCTACCCTCGACACCAGAAGATCACTAGTAGATAGGCCAACGGTTTCTGCCCAATGCTGTGTGATTTTCTGTTTCTTTTCTGCTGAAGCATGGCTCAGAAACGTTAATTCATAGCTATTAAACGCACGCAGGGCCGCGGCAGGTGAGTTAGATTTCAGCGATTTATCATTAATGACAATCTTTTCCAGATCGGTCAGCCGACGCCAAGACGCCATCATGTATTCAGACCGCTGTGCAACAGAAATATCTGCGTTCAGCATCTTAGAGATAGCAATGGCGCGTTCGCGTTCCAAATTTTCAAGCGAATCTGCTTTAGCCTGGGCAAACACCCCAGTAAGGCAAATCACAGCAGCAGAGAGAGCAAATAAACGTTTCATGGGAATATCCTTTCGCATAGGGTTGCTTAGCGATTAATAAAAATTTGCAGGTTATTAGCAGGTGAGTTGTAAACAGCAGGCGTATATCCATCGGCGCCATACTGATATTCTGCCAGATCAAGAGAAAAGGCCTTGGCATCAAGTGCCACCAATTTAGCCATATAGCCTAACACCTCTTCTTCCATATCAAGGACAGCCAATTGCGATTGGATATCATGAATGGTCAGCCGCAATTCTTCTTCGCGACTCATAGGTTCACCGTCAATGGAACTAGAGTTTTGCTGAGATGGGTGGGTGTTGATGGCTTCAACCAATTGGCTGATTGCGGCCTGATTATCAGCATAAGCTTTGGCAAAATCAGATTCAGGCATCATGGTGTTGGTGAATAAATCTTCGCGCAAACTGCTATCAACACTATTTGCCCGATTGATAACCGCATTTCGTGCAGCATCAAAACTTGCGCTTTGGCTACTTTCTGCTGCCCCTTGGCGCGCTTTCCGCATGAGGCGTTCATAAATCTCAAGCTTCACCGCCAAACGCTTTTTCTTGAGGTCAATTTGGGTGCCCATCATTTCGATATAATCGCGTTTCCCAGCGATCAGCTGATGCCGAGCTTCTAGCCTTTGTTCCCCTTCATAGAGATCAAGATCATTCTGAACCTGTGATAAGAAATTGATCTGGCTGGAAATATCTGTTTCCAGACCGCCCAACTCTGATGCCAGAGGTGAACGATCAAAATCCTGTTCGATTGCGGTTTCTAGGTGCTCGGATGGCAACATTAGGATTTTCTCGCTAATGCTTGGGCTCCACCCTGTTTGGCTAGCCATGGCAGGTAAGCTTGTCAGGGCAGTTGCAGCCAGAAGCGCGGCGGAGAAAGTGTTACGGATCGTTTTTTTCATGGTGCTATTTCCTTTCCAGACGCATTGGCCTAGTTGTTTTCCCAGTACCAAACGCGGCGTACTTCATCCTTAACCGAGGGTTTGGCATTCATGGATGCGAGGTTAAGTAAGGATTTTTTGTCGCTATGGGTGTAGGAAAACAGCACATCATAAGTATCCGTGAATGAAGTGCCATCGGCATAAATTAGGTCTTTGCCTTGGAACGTCGTCCTAAACTTTTCCAAATTCATTTTGGCTTTGGTAACATCACCGCCAATAAAATAATTCTGGATGCTAAGCGCATAAACTTTCATCCGTTGGTCTTCAGGAACGAGATGGGTGCCATCAATGACATGGTACTCACATCCTTCAAGAATTTCCGCACTCGACAGAAACTGCGCTGGATCACCATTATCCCTTGCCATGCTGTCACGGGAAATGCCTTCCTCAACACAGCTTTCAAAATCATTTATGGTCTGCAGATCACTAAGCCGCATTTGGTGAAATCCCACCACATCTGCTGTTTTGTTGCTGCCAAGCGTGGCAGGGTTACAAGCAGAAAGGGCGGCCACAGCACAAATGGCTGGCAAAATCATAAGGGTTCTCATCATTCTTCCTCACAAACAGTTGGTTACTGTTTAGGCAATGGAAGGATCAGATGAATTTTTGAAAACAGCTATGGCTAAATAGAGTGCACAAATAAAATATCTTGAGAAATACTCTATACAAAACCCTAACTTACGGATTAACATAATCTGATATAAGATTAATTGGAGGAAATAAAATGATTCGTAAACATGTTACCGCAGTTGTTGCTGGTGTTGGGATGCTTGCTGCTACCAATGCTTATGCAGCAGGTGAATTAAATATTTTTAACTGGGGCAATTACACCAGCCCAGAGCTGATCGAGAAATTCGAAAAGACCTATGATGTCAAAGTGACCATCACAGACTATGATTCCAACGATACCGCTTTGGCGAAGGTTCGTGCAGGCGCTCATGGGTTTGATATGGCCGTTCCATCAGCCAGTTTCATGCCAATTTGGATTAGCGAAGGCTTGTTGCTTGAAACAAACCCAACCCAAATGTCCAATTACGGCAATGTCAGGGATGAGTTCAAAAGCCCAGATTGGGACCCAGGCCATAAATATTCGGTTCCTTATCAGTGGGGTACGGTAGGTGTTGTTGTTGATACATCGGTGTATAACGGCGATATCAACACCTTAGCCGTTATTTTCGATCCGCCAGAAGAGCTTAAGGGTAAGATCAATGTTGCCCCAGAAATGCTCGACTTAATTAACGCAGCACTGAATTATACAGGCAGCGAGCAATGCTCAAACGATAAAAGTGAACTGAAAAAAGCGCGTGATGTTCTGATTAATGCTAAGCCGCATTGGCTTTCCATGGATTATGGCGTGATTGAAAAGTTTGCTGGTCGTGATCTAGGGGCATCACTCTATTGGAATGGCGCCGCCTTCCGCGCAAGAGAGAAAAACACGGATGTTCGCTTTGGCTACCCAAGAGAAGGGTATCCGATGTGGATGGACGCGGTTGTTGTGCTGAAAGATGCTAAGAATGTCGAAAACGCTAAGCTTTTCCAGAACTTCCTGATGGAACCTGAAAATGCAGCTTTGGCTTCGGCTTTTGCGCGTTATGCAAATGGAATCAAAGGCTCTGAGCCCTTCATGCCAGATGATATGAAAGGCGCGCCAGAAATTGATATTCCTGCTGAGTTTATCCCTATGGGCTATTTCAGCGAAACCTGCCCACCTGAAGTTCAGGAGATGTATTCCGCGATCTGGACAGAATTGCAGAAGTAAATCTGTTTCTTTGTGATCAAAGTTAAGAAAAGGGGCAACCTATGGGTGCCCCTTTTTTATAGCTTCGTTATCCCCTCGAAAGAAAAGGGTCAATGCAGTTGCTGGATCAATTCCAACTGTTTGGGGTGCCAAGGCGCGGCTTCTTCGAGATCAGCGGCTAACCCCATCAGCATCTCATCTTCTCCAAATGCTGCCGCAAAATGCACCCCAACGGGCAGATTGCCTGGTGCCCAATGCATCGGCAGTGAAATAGCAGGCTGACCAGATGCATTAAATACCGCCGTATAAGGCGAATAACTAAATACTCCGTCAGGGCCATTACGATAATCCATGAAATTGCGGTTGTCAGGTTTGTAGCGGCCAATTTTTGCTGGCGGTTCCGCTAGGGTGGGGGTTAAAAGCACGTCAAAATCCTGAAATAGAGCCGCCATACGGCGTCCAAAACTATGGACGGTATTGATGGATTGCAGATAATCTGCCCCACTAACCGTCTGGCCTAATTGCACCGCACCATAGGTGACGCCGTCAACATCTTCGGGTTTTAACTCTGCAATAGCTTTTTTGTAACGCACAGACAGCTCTGTTCCTGAAGCCACAATTTTGGTCCAAGCTAGCATCATTTCGCGCACCTCTTTGGCGATTGTGGTTTGCCATGAGATCACCTCATGGCCTAACCCTTTGAGCAGACCCGCGACTTTATAAACCGCCTCACGGCATTCGGCATCAATCGGGTTGCCAAGGAAATCTGTATCTAGCACCGCAATCCGTAACCCTATGGGCGGAGTTTTCATGGCTGCGCGATAACCTGATTTGAGAGGCGGAGCATGATAAGGCGCCCCAAGATCAGCGCCATGACACAAATCCATCATCAATGCCGTATCGCGCACAGAACGGGTAAGAAAGCCATCAATCGCCATGCCTGCCCAGCCTTCACCTACACCGGGGCCATCAGGAAGACGAGCACGGGTAGGCTTAAACCCAACAAGCCCACAACATGACGCAGGGATTCTAACAGAGCCGCCCCCATCCGAGCCATGCGCCAAGGGGACAATTCCTGCTGCGACGGCAGCACCAGAACCACCAGACGAACCGCCAGTGGTATGATCCGTGTTCCACGGATTACGGGTAGGTTTTCCATATACCCCTGCTTCTGTTGTCGGGCCAATGCCCAATTCGGGCGAGGTGGTGCGAGCAAAAGGAATTAATCCTGCGGCACGCATGCGGGTATAAATTGAGGAATCATATTTATAAACAGTATCACGATAAAGCCGTGAGCCATTATGTGACGGAAAGGCAATGGCCTCTGCCCCTAAATCTTTGAGCAAAGTCGGCACACCAGATAAGGGCGCATCTGCTGGTGTCTCATCACAGAGTTTTTCAGCAACTTCTGGCTGTTCATGAACAATAGCATCCAGCGCAGGGTTAATCCGCCGGCTTCGCGCAAGAGAAGCTTTTAACATATCCTTTGCACTGATCGCGCCTGATGCAATATGTGCCGCAAGTTCTGTGGCATCACATTCAAATAATTCATTCATGGTAACTCTCCTTAATATGATCGCATTATCCTGCCATGATCTGACATATTAAACTAGCATCTAAAAAACCACTATTTGACATAGGGGATGGCTTGGATAACAATTTACTAATTATAATATGAGCAGGGGAGTAAGCAGTGAAGTCTTATAAAAATAGCGAAATACCGCCTCCAATTATGCAGGGGTTCCCCTCTGATCAGTTTATGCGGTTCCCGCGGATGGATTGGGATAGGCCGCCATGGAATCGCTGGACCTTTCAGCATATTAATGAGTTTATGCCGACCGCCAGAGTCTGGCGCGGGTCTGGCCCAGCACGGGTTTTGCCACGTCAAGAAGAGACCATCACAGATATTAGCTTTGTCCGGTCAAATGGCCAGAAACAGACCATTGCTGGTTTTCTGGATGATAGTTACACCGACGGAATGCTTGTGATGTGCGATGGTAAAATCGTGCATGAAAGTTATCACAACGCCATGCGGCCAGAAACGCCGCATCTGATGCAATCAGTATCCAAATCTATCACCTCTACTGTGACAGGGATTCTTATTGATCGGGGGCTTATTGATCCTGCCGCACCGGTTGTGACGTATTTGCCTGAAATTGCGGAAACAGCATGGCGAGATGCCACAATCCAACATGTTTTGGATATGACCACAGGGGTTCAGTATAGCGAGGAATACACGCGTTTGGATTCTGATGTTGGTAAAACCGACGTGGCGTCAGGTTGGCGTCCGATTTCCCCTGATGCTGATCCGGGTATTGATTGGCCTGAAACCATCTGGGATCAGATTTTAACCTTGAAAACATGTGACGCCAAACACGGTGAGCGTTTTCTCTATAGGTCAATTGAAACGGATCTGTTGGCCCATGTCATGATTAAGATAACAGGGCTGCCTTTGCATGAATTGATCAGCCAAGAATTATGGCAACCTATGGGAGCAGAAGAGGACGGCTTTTTCACGGTTGACCCTAATGGGTATAGTTTAGCCAGCGGCGGTTTTAACGGATGCTTGCGAGATTTTGGTCGCTTTGGTCAGCTTTATCTGGATGACGGAATGTGCCAAGGCAAGCGCATCATCCCTAGCGATTGGATCACCGATGTTCGGCGTGGCCCTCATGGTTTATTCTCAGATGACCGGCGACGCATTCTGCCTAATGGGTGTTATCGCAATCAATTCTGGATTGAGGATATGACCACCGAAGCCTTCATGTGTCTTGGTGTGTTTGGTCAGCTCATCTATATCTCACCAGCTTATAATATGGTGGTGGTCAAGCTTTCCACTTGGCCGGATTTTCTGGATGATACCTTCAAAACCGATACCCAATTAGCCATTCATGCCATCGCGGCGGCGCTTGGGAAAACCAAATAAGAAAGCTACTGGGAATGAGCGATTTATGTCAGATGTCAGCCACCGCGCTGATTGCAGAAATCAAAAAAGGTGCGATATCCCCTGTGGATGTGATGGAAGCCTCCATTGCCCGAATTGAGGCTGTTGATCCAGCGGTTAACGCCATGGTCACGCATGATTTTGATGCGGCACTTTCTGCGGCAAAAGCTGCTGAAGCCAAGCACCATAAAGGTGAGTCTATTGGCCTGTTGGCCGGCCTGCCAGTGGCGATAAAAGACCTTGAGGCAACCGCAGGGATGCGCACCACTTATGGCTCTATTCCATTTCGCGATCATATTCCTGAGCAAGATGATCTCTCGGTGGCACAGGTTAAAGCAGCAGGCGGCATTGTCATTGGTAAAACCAACACGCCAGAGTTTGGTACAGGCGGCAACACATGGAATGATGTTTTTGGGGTAACGGGAAACCCCTATGATCCCACAAAAACTTGCGCGGGATCATCAGGGGGGTCTGCGGTTGCGCTTGCTACGGGAATGGTGCCGCTTGCGTCAGGATCAGACTTTGGCGGCAGTTTGCGAACCCCAGCCGGATTTTGCGGCATAATCGGATATAGGCCCAGCCCAGGCTTAGTGCCTGATGTTGATAAAGCGAACGCCCTTGCCCCGTTTGCTGTGCTAGGGCCTATGGCACGTCATGTGGCTGACGCTGTGTTGCTGTTAAATGCCCAGATGAGTGTTGATAACCGTGATCCGTTTTCACCAAACACCCTGCGGTTACTGCCCGATCCCATGAAAGCGGCTAGTCTGGATAGCATCAAAGTCGCTGTCTCGGATGATTTAGGGGTGGCACCAGTAGCGGATGAGATCAAACAGGTGTTTTCTAGCCGAATGGGGATATTGTCTTCGGCGTTTCAATCCTTTGAGTGGCAAGACCCAGATTTTACGGATGTGCATGACTGTTTTGAAATTTTGCGCGGGGTCAGTTATGTGGCAGGCATGAAGGATCTTGTCGATCAGCATCGTGATCATATCAGCCCCTTGATTATCGACAATGTGGAACGTGCCCTTAGCTATAATCTCGCTGATGTGGCCATGGCGCATCAGACCCAAAGCATTTTAGCGCGGAAGTGGCTTGCACTTTTTGATCAGGTTGATGTGGTGATTTGTCCAGCGGCATCGGTTTCTCCTTTCCCGCATGCCCAGCGATATATCGACCAGATTGATGGGCAAGTTATGCCAACCTATATGCGCTGGTTAGCGCTTTGTTATGCGCCGACGATGGTGATGGCCTGCTCATTAGTAGTGCCTTGTGGTGTCGATGATCATGGTATGCCTTTTGGGATACAGTTGCTTGGACCGCCTGGCGGTGATCAACGGCTTCTGGAAATTGGTCTTGCGATTGAGGCAGAGTTAGCAAAACATGACGCGACAAAGGCGCCATTACCAGATCTCGCAAAGCTAATCGCATCAAAGAAATCATAAAGGCAGATAAAACTTGTAATCTTCTGGCTTTGCAGGAACAATCAATATCAAGGAAATTAAAAGCCATTTTTATGAAGGCTGATCAATATTTGGAGATAACATATGGTTGACGACACCATCCGAATTGAAGGGGTGGGGAAATATTTTGGGGCAGAGCCAAATCTGGTCAAAGCTCTTGATAATGTTTCTGTTAACATCCGCCGTAATGAATTTTTCACCCTGTTAGGGCCGTCAGGTTGCGGTAAGACCACATTGTTGCGACTCATCGCAGGTTTTGAAAGCCCTAGTTTTGGAACAATCCTGCTGGATAACAAAGACATCACCACCCTTCCCCCGTATCAACGCTCGGTCAACACAGTGTTTCAGAGTTATGCTCTGTTTCCTCATTTGACGGTTGCCCAGAATATCAGCTTTGGGTTGGAGATGCTCAACAAACCAAAGCATGAGATTAATCAAACCGTGGATGAGATGCTGGCGCTTGTTCATATGGAAGAGCTAAAGGATCGCCGCACTAATCAGATTTCTGGGGGGCAACAGCAGAGGGTGGCACTTGCTCGTGCGCTGGCCCCTAAACCCGATGTTTTGCTTCTTGATGAACCGCTTTCTGCTCTCGACTATAAATTGCGCCGCGGAATGCAAATTGAATTAAAACGCCTCCAATTGGAAACAGGCATCACCTTTATCTTTGTGACCCATGATCAGGAAGAGGCGCTGACCATGTCAGATCGTATCGCGGTGATGAACGAAGGGCATATCCTGCAGGTTGGTTCTCCGGATGAGATTTATAACGACCCACAAGAACGCTTTGTCGCTGATTTTATTGGCGAATCTAATTTTGTTGAAGTTGATATTGTTGGCAAAGCTAGTGGTGCTAGCAGTTCTGGTTCTATCCGTTTCGCCAATAGCAAGAAAAGCTATCCGGTAAAAATCCCAGCAAATAAAAAGAATGATAAAAAGGCATTGGTTTTCATTCGTCCGGAACATGCTCGCCTTGATGGGAAAACCCGTGGCGCAACGTTAACAGGGACTCTGGCAAATAAGCTGTTTTTTGGAACTGACACCAATTATCATATTGATCTAGATGATGGCAGCCAATTTGTGGTGCGTGCTCAAAACACCCTAGAAGGCGGATTTAGTCCAGCGGTTGGTGATAAATTGGGGATTTTTGTTGACGAAAATGCCCTCAAGGTTCTGAAGGATTAAGATTGCGATGAGCCGGACATTAAGCGCACTCGAACAAGAACAGATCCGCCGCAAGACGCGGGCGAATTGGTTGTTATCTACCCCAGCCCTGTTGCTGCTGTTGTTTGCAGCCTCTGGCCCCTTGATCATTGTTGTTATTTATTCCTTTTTATCATCGGGGAATTATGGTGGTGTGGTCTGGGAGTTTTCCACAGACGCTTGGTTTAATGTTCTCTACACCAAAGATATTTTTGATGACACGGTATCGCTATCAGATGCTCATCTTTCCATTTTCTGGCGATCGGTACAATTGTCGTTTTTAACAACGGTTTTATGTTTGTTTTTTGGGTTCCCCACGGCGTATTTTATTGCCACAAGGCCACCTTCGACACGCAATGTCTGGCTTTTTCTCATCACTATTCCGTTTTGGACAAATCTTTTGATACGCACATTCGCTATTCTTGAGCTGATCAGAAATCAGGGTGTGATTAATAATTCCTTGATGTCGCTAGGGCTGATCCAAGAACCAATACGGATGCTTTACACGGATTTTGCTATTTTAGTGGGGATGGCTTATGTCTATCTGCCGTTGATGGTATTGCCGATTTATGCGTCGATGGAAAGGTTTGATTTTCGGTTTGTCGAAGCCGGTTATGATCTTTATGCCTCTCGCATAAAAGTATTGAGGCGTATTATCATCCCCATTATTAAGCCGGGGATCATTGCTGGCTCTATTCTTGTCTTTGTACCTTCTCTGGGGGCTTATGTTACCCCAAGGGTGCTTGGTGGCGGCAAGCGTTTGATGGTTGGCAATCTGATCGAATTGCAATTTGGTCAGGGTAAGAACTGGCCTCTTGGGGCGGCATTAGCCGTGACGATGCTAGTGATTGTTATGGTTGCCTTGATTTTCTATGTCCGGCTTGTTCAGAAATCGGAGCGCAACCATGGCTAAACAGATGACTGGCGGTTTGATCCGAAAAAAACCGTTTTCCATTACGCGCCAGCATGGTTTTACGACTATTGCCCTGATTTGTTTTTTTGTGCTTTACGCACCGATTTTAACGCTGGTGTTTTATTCCTTTAACGCGGGCAATAATCTGATGTTGTGGGAAGGATTTTCGTTTCATTGGTATGTTAAGGCTTATGAAAACGAATTGGTGCAAGAGGCCGCCATCAGGTCACTTATTATCGCTGTCTCGGCCTCATTGATATCGACTTTGGTGGCTACTATGGCGGCGTTAGGCACGACCAGAACCGCAAAGTTTAAGGGTCAAAGTATGATCTTTTTAATGATCAATCAGCCCCTGATGGTGCCCGAAATTGTAACTGCTGTGGCTTTGCTGATTTTCTTTGCCATTATCAAAACCTTCACCGGATATTATGGGCTAGGCTATTTGATCGCTGCGCATTCAGCGTTTTGTGTTCCGTTTGCGTATCTGCCTATTAAAGCTCGCCTTGATGGGATGGATTTAAGCCTTGAGACAGCGGCAGGTGATCTTTACGCCACCCCTTTTAGGGTTTTTCGGCGCGTCACCTTGCCCTTGTTATTTCCGGGGATTATGGCAGGCGCCATGCTTGCCTTTGTCATCTCGCTTGATGATGTGATTATCACCGAGTTTGTTAAAACCGCAGGGCAGGATACGCTTCCTACTTATATGTTGGGTCAGCTTCGCCGTGTTATCACGCCAGAAATTAATGCGATATCAACGGTGCTGCTAGGCATATCGTTATTGGTAGTGACTTTGTTCTTTCTGGTGTCACGCAAACGATTTTAACCTTTGAGTTTTAACCTAATTGGGGGTTAAGCCTGATAAGTGATCCGGCCGTCACAGATGGTGGTTTGGGCGCGGGCTTGATCCAATTCCTCAGGGTTCATTGCCTCTAAGTCGTGGGACATGACCACGATATCCGCCATCATACCTGAGATTAGCCGGCCTTTCTTATCCTCATTAAACTCAACCCAAGCATTGCTTGCGGTATAGCTCTCAAGGGTATCATGCAGGCTCTGGGCCTGATTTCGCCAAGGCGCAGGCATAGGTTTTGGGGCAACCGCTGATTTCACATTTGGCATCACATCAACAGGTATCACGGGCCAATCGGTGGAAAACACCACTGGGGTTCCAGTGGAACGAATATCTTGCCAAGCAAAGGCAGTGGGCTTTTGGTGTGGATGCAACATTCGGTCAACTGTCTCAGGCGAGAAATAGGTACCAAACGGCGCATGGCCAGGTTGAATAGAGGCGACAACCCCAAGTTCAGCAAAACGCGGCAGATCATCAGGATGCAGCACTTCGATATGTTCAATACGGTGGCGGCTATCGCGTTTCCCATTCGTGTTGCGCGCTAGCTCATACGCATCAAGGGTCTGGCGAATAGCCAGATCACCAATGGCGTGAACTGATATTTGAAACTCGCGCCGATCAGCCTCAACGCAAGCCTGACGGAACAATTCCTCGTCAAATACCGCGTCACCAATCGTATCAAGACCGGGATATGGCTCAAGCATTAGGGCAGTTGAACTCTCTATGACCCCATCAACAAACATTTTGACGCGCTTGCACCAGATATGATCGCCAGTAAAATCACGGCGCATGGCTTCGGCTTCTTCAAAACGGCTTAGCGTATCGAAAAATTTAAAATGAAATGGAATTTCAGTGCGGCATAACAGGTCGCCGCGGTCTTCAAGCGTTTTTAGCAATTCCAGCGTATAGACATTGCCATCCATATTATGCAGGCTGGTGATACCGTGGCTGGCGCAATGCTTCATGCCGCGCGCAATCGCATCAGCGTCAAGAATACGTTCTGCGGCGGTCGCGGCAGGGTCAGGGTTACGTCCTGTGACCATCCCGATCATATCCCGGCCACCATAACGGGTTAACCGCAACACCGGGGCATAGGCGCCTGGTTCACGCAATTCACCTGATGCGGTTCCGTCAGCCGCCATAACAATTTCAGCCCCTTTGCCAGCATCACCACCATTAAGAATCCCGCCCATTTCTAAAGCTTTGGTGTTAGCCCAAATCGTGTGGTGATCTGCAGCAAACATAGCAAATGGACGGTCTGGCATAGCTTTGTCAAGATCATGCCGTGTCGTCTGGTGGCCAGAGGCAATAATGTTATAATCAGCTTGAACAGCAAAGACGATAGCATCATCAGGGCAGGTTTTTGCCCAAGCGCGCGTTTTTTCGGTTAAGGCATCAAGGCCCTGAACACCAAAAAGATCAAGATAATCAAGTTCGGCAGAACCACCAAACAAATGCACATGGCTGTCAATAAAGCCAGGAAGAACGGTGCTGCCACCAGCGTCAATTAATCGGGTATCTGGCCCTGCCATTGCACGAATATCCGCGGTCTCACCAACAGCAGCGATACGGCCACCATGAATGGCTAAGGCCGTGGCAGCAGGTTGATTCTTATCAAATGTGATCAGACGACCATTCAGAACAATCATATCAGGGGTCATAGCAGGTCTCCACTTCGGCAGGATCAGGAACAGTGATCTTAAACAAATATCCCTTATATTGCCGCCCCTAGACAGGATCAGCAAGCGATATCAACAAGAGATATGATATCATGATAATCAAATGAGAAACCAAAAAGGGGCAACAAAATTGTCGTTTTACTGCCCCTTGTCAGGATGATACGGATAAAGCGTTACACGCCAGCAGGGTTATCGAGGTCTGCCCCAAGTGCCGCCAGATCACTATAACGATCACCAATGCGGTGATGCGGTCTGCCGCCAACAGAACCCCCAAACGCAACAATTAATTCATTGCTGTTAGGGGCGTCAGGGATATGCATCTGAACAGTCAAATAATGGGAACGGCGCCCGGTATCATTTTTATCCATCAGTGGAATATTAATCTGGGTATTGGCAGGCCCACGGGTGTTTGTGAACCCTAAATAAGCTTTTCCTCCTACGGCTTTGCGTAGGGCATTACCATAATTAACAGTATGAATGATGGCTGAGGCGTGTTCCATCTCACCATCTAGTCCTGCCATGGACGCTTTGCCAATAGCTTCAATAGCATCACTGCTTCCGCCTAGCGCCAACATCTCATCAGTGAGCATCTGGCCCAGTTTTGGGCCAAACGCTCTAATTTCAGGCATCAAGTCTTCAACGAACCCTCGTCCAACCCAAGGATTTTCTATAACCGCGGCAGCGGCAAATAGCACCAGTGGTGGTGTAGCGGCGCGGCCACCATCAGAGGTGATAACCTCTTTATAGGTAACAATTTTGCGGATATTTGGCTCCATCGTGGGATCTCCTTTATGTGGGCATGGTTATGAATGGGTTGCGACTTTATTGATAAACCGAATTAAGACAGCATTAAAAGTATCAGGGTCTTCGAGCATAGCCATATGACGAAGCCCTTTGAGGATATGAAGTTCTGATGCTGGTATTTCTTTGGCGATGGCTGCACTCATATCGGGATTATTACCAAAATCCTCATCACCTGTCATGACCAAGGCTGGACAATTGATTGGCAACTCTGGTGCAATCAATTCTTTTACCCCGTCAACCAGCACTTGATAAATCTGGGGATAGATGTTGCGGTCATTAGCTTTAACCCATTGCCGGACGTCATCCATAATGTCTGGGCGGCTCGCGCGGAAAGCATCACTGAACCAACGGATCAGCGCATCTTCTACCGTGGCATCAGGGCCATTAGCCTTGGCCTGATAAACACGCTGTTGGATTTTATCATGCGCGGCTTGGTCGCGGTCATGCGGCGAATGGAGAATGGCGATAGCCTGTGCCATATCAGGATAATCCATGGCGAAACGCCTGACGATCATGCCGCCAAGTGAAAAGCCCATGATAATCGCCTGCGAGAGGTTGAGATGTTGCATTAGGGTTTTTAGCTGACGTGAGAACAGCGTTAACGAGGGGATCTCTGGTGGCGGTGAAGATCTGCCATGACCATAAAGGTCATAACTCAACACCTGATAAGATGGGGTTTTAGTGCCCTTGAACGTTTTTACCAATGCCTCAGTTTGTTCTCGCCACATGTCATGATTTAACCCAAGCCCATGAATAAGAATCAGAGCTTTGCCCTCAGTGTCATCATCTGTTTTATAGAGACGATAAAATGTTCCATCTGGTGTCAATGTGGTCATGCTGGTAAGGGGCGATAGGCCACTACCTCTACTTCGACCCGAACATCTACCAACAATTCGCTGATGACCGCAGAACGGGCTGGAGGGTCAGTCGGGAAATATTCGGCATAAACCTCATTAAAGCCGGGAAAATCAGCTCGATCACGAAGCCATACCATAGCTTTGACAACATCCGAAACCTCACATTCTGCCATGGCAAGGGTGGCTTTAATCTCATCGAGAACAACCCGGGTCTGCGCGTAAATATCGCCTTCTGTCATCACGGCTCCGTTTTGCATGGGGATTTGCCCTGTTAAGAAAACAAAATCTCCTGCCCGAATAGCACGCGACAGGGAAAGCCGCCGTCCGTTAATTTCTAGCGGATCACCGATAACCTGTTTTGCCATGTTTTTATCCCCCCTGATCATACCTGTTTTAATGGCTTATCTATGCCATCGTCACTGGATGAAGTCTTATCCATTATCATTATTTCGCCAAAACATGGCAAAATAATTAATCTTGGTGGGGACAGCTCATTTACCATAAAATGCTAATTGTTCACGCATGATGCAATGCTATCATGCCTAATCGTATAAAAAATAAAGGGCGGGAGGATATAAAATGGGTGAATTAAAACATTATCAAATGCTGATTGATGGGGCATGGGTCGATGCCAGTAATGGGAAGCGGTTTGATAGCATTAACCCGACCACCGAACAGGCATGGTGTGACATTCCTGAAGCTAGCGAGGACGATGTCAACCGGGCAGTTGAAGCTGCGCACCGCGCCTTTACCACAGGGCCATGGGCAAAAATGACACCGTCAGAACGCGGCCGCCATTTGCGCCGGCTTGCAGAATTGCTAGCTGATAAATCTGAAGAATTAGGCCGAACCGAAACCATTGATACGGGAAAAATGCTCAAAGAAACGCGCTGGCAAGCTAAGTATATTGCTGAGTTTTTCCACTTCTATGCAGGCTGTGCAGATAAGGTGCATGGGGAAACCCTGCCGATTGATAAGCCCGATATGATGACAATCACGTTGCGTGAACCGCTTGGAGTGGTGGCGGCGGTTGTGCCTTGGAACTCGCAACTCTTTTTGGTTGCTGTAAAAATTGGTCCAGCATTGGCGGCAGGGAATACCGTTGTGCTTAAAGCCTCAGAGCATGCTTCTGCGGCGATGCTGGAGTTTGGACGTCTGATTGAAGAGGCAGGGTTTCCACCCGGGGTTGTGAATATCATCACCGGTCATGCTGACCCTTGTGGCAGAGTCTTGACCTCGCATCCTTTGGTGGCGCGCATCAGCTTTACAGGGGGGCCGGGGGCGGCGCGTCATGTGGTGCGAAATTCTGCCGAAAATTTTGCCCAAGTGTCACTGGAATTAGGCGGCAAATCCCCTTTCATCGTCTTTGATGACGCTAATATTGAAAGTGCGGTAAATGGGTCAATCGCAGGAATTTTTGGGGCCAGTGGGCAAAGTTGTGTGGCAGGTTCAAGGTTATATCTGCATAACCGAATTGCAGATCAGTTTCTGGACCAGATGTTAGGGCAAGTGGCAAATATTCGCCTTGGTGACCCTTTGGCAGAGGACACCCAAATGGGTCCTTTGGCAACCATATCCCAAATCGAACATATCGAGAAACAGGTCAAACAAGCCAAAGCTGAAGGCGGCGAGGTGCTTAGTGGCGGAAAGCGTCCATCTGATCCTAATCAGGGATGGTTTTATGAACCTACGATTATAGCTGCTCCTGACCAAAATCTTACCATTGTGGATACGGAATTGTTTGGTCCGGTCTTAAGTGTCTTGCGGTTTGATGACGAAGAAGAAGTCTTAGCCAAAGCCAATGACAGCAAATACGGTCTGGCTGCTGGTATTTTCACTGCCAATCAGGCGAGAGCCATGCGCATGACACGATCAGTTCATGCAGGAATTGTCTGGGTGAACACCTATCGCATGGTTTCCCCGATAGCAGCCTTTGGCGGCTATAAGGATTCAGGTTATGGTCGCGAAAGTGGGATGCAGGCAATTTATGATTATACACGTCCTAAAACCGCTTGGATCAATATCTCAGATGATCCTATTGCCAATCCTTTTGTGATGCGATAGCCCGTTTCAGGCAACTGGTCTGAATACCATTATTCACTGACGTGGATAACGGCATCTGCCGCAATGGCATGATCTGGCGTGATCATGAAGGGGTTAATTTCCACCATGTGGATATTGGGATCACTTGCCATAAGGCGGCTCAAGCTCATGATAGCATCATGTAGTGCTTGTCGGTTGCCAGCGGCTTTACCGCGATAGCCATCTATCAGCCTTGCTACCGCCAACTGATCAATCGCATCATTAAGGCTAGCATCATCGGTGGGCATGATCACTGTCACGGCGTCTTTCAGCAACTCTACCAAAACACCGCCGGATGCCACGGTCAGAATACAGCCAAATTGATTGTCACGCCTCAAGCTTACCATGATCTCTGCCACCGTATTTGTGACCATTTCCTCAACTAATATCCCGTCAATCCGGGCGGCTGGGGCAAGGCGGGCGCAATTTTGGCGGATGACTTCCATCGCCATTTTGGCATCCTCAGGATTGGTCAATCCCACTTGAACGGCTTCACATTCGCTCTTATGTGGCAAATCAGCACTCACTGCTTTGACCACGACAGGAAAGGATAGTTGATCAAAAGTAATATTGTCACCGCGGCAAATCACACCATGAGGGGTTTTCACCCCTGCCGTTTTTAAAAGGCTCTTACTGTCCCATTCATTGCGCATTTTGGTGGTTTTGTCTGCTGTTTGAATAAGCATTAATGGCATGGGGGTTGAGGCCAAAAGACGTGTCCTGTTCGCATTGTATGTTGCCGCCGCTGCCATCGCTTTAATCGAATCACCAATCCCCTGCATAGGGGCAACACCATGGCTGATTAATTCTTCACGCACATCACGATCTAGATTCTCGGAAATTGTGCTACAGATTGCTGCTGGAATACCGCGGCGATTAGTGGCTCGGACAAAAGCCATAGCGTCATTATGATAATAAATGCGGCTGTCATCTAGACCAGCGGCAGGATAATCCTGAACCAGAACCGCCATATCGGTATCTTCACGAACCATCAGATCAAAGACAGGTTCAGTTTTTTCCGGCATTCCCCAGATCGGAGTTGTATAATCCAAGGGGTTGGAAACGGTTGCGGTATGCGGCAGTAAGGGTGCCAGTGCCTCGCGGCGAGCGGCATCAGGACGCGGATAATGCAAGCCCAAGTCTTCGCCATAATCAGCTAGCATAGTGGCGCCACCACCAGAGCAGGTAAAGCCTGTGACCCGCTTGCCTTTTGGCCTTTTTGTGACGGTCAGATATTTCAGGGTTTCAATAAAATCACCTGGTTCCCTGGCGCGGATAATACCTAACCGATCAAAAAAAGCTTGATAGACATCGTCTGTGCCAGAAAGAGAACCGGTATGACTAACCGTCAATTCTGCGCCGATGGTCGAAGTTCCGGTTTTTAAGACAACAATCGGTTTGTCCGCGTCTAGGGCTTTGCGTGCTGCCATAGAAAAGGCAGCCGTGTCTTTCAGACCTTCAATATGAATCCCAATAGCCTTAACCTCAGGCATATCAACCAGCGTATCGATATAATCCTCAATGCGGATCATAGCTTGGTTGCCAATCGAAAGCATATAAGCAAGCGGCAGTGACCGTTGGCTCATGGTTAAGTCTGATGACAGCATTCCGCTTTGGGTGATAACAGCGGCGCCAAATCCCGGATAGTAACCGCCATGTTCAAATGGCCATAGTGCCACGCGATCAACATAATTGATCATGCCATAACAATTTGGGCCAATAATTGCCATATCGCCTGCGGCTGTGATGAGATCCGCTTCGTGTTTTGCGCCTTCGGCTCCAACCTCACCAAATCCTGCGGTATAGACCACCGCCCCCCCTGCGCCCATGGCATTCAACTTGGCTAGGCTTTCGATACTTGCCGCAATGGGAACGGCAATAAAACAGGCATCTGGCGGTTCTGGCAAATCATCAACTGATGCATAACAGGGGTGACCACCAATGTTGTCACGCTTAGGGTTCACAGGCCAGAACGGGCCTTTATACCCACTTCGGGCACATTCCTTAGCAACGGTTATCGCATCCCTGCCGCCAATAACAGCGACATGACGAGGCTTCAACAGCCGTTTGAGATTAAGCCGTTGTTCTGGCGTCATGCACCAAGCGGCCTTAAGATTGAACGGGTGATAATGTGGCGCTGAATTTCAGATGTGCCATCCCAAATCCGTTCCAGCCGTGCATCACGCCACAGTCGGTGAATTGGCAATTCTTCCATTAACCCCATGCCACCATAAATTTGAACGGTATGGTCAGCCACTCGCCCTAGCATTTCCGAACAATAAAGTTTTACCATCGCGGCATCGGCGTCACTCATGATGCCTTGATTGGCTTTTTGTATGGCATCTTTGACCATCAGATTCGCAGCGTGCATTTCCACCGCCATATCTGCCAGCTTAAATCCAGTAGCTTGAAAACGCCCAATAGGTTGGCCAAATTGCTTACGGTTAGCGGCCCAGTCACAGGCCAATTGATACATCCGTTCGGCCTTACCGCAACAGGTTGCGCCAACCCAGATACGGCCCATACCTAGCCATTTTCCAGACAGCTCAAGCCCTTTGCCAACCTCACCCAGCACATGTGCTTCACTCAACCGGACATCGTTAAAGTCGAGTTTAAAATTCAGATACCCCCGGTAGCTGACGCAGTTATAGCCAATATCAATATCAAAACCTTTCATGCCAACATCGACCAAAAAGGCGGTGATTTGTGGGCGCTTGGATTTGCCATTATCATCATGACCAGTGACGGCAAAAACAATGGCAAAATCAGGCATCACTGGCCCGGATACAAAATGCTTTGTGCCATTGAGGATCCAATCCTTACCGTCGCGTTTTGCATTGGTTCGCATTGACATAATATCGGATCCGGCCTCAGGTTCTGATAAGGCAAACAGCTCACGCTTGGCCCCTGTTAAGCAGGGCATCAGATAGGTGTCACGCTGATCACCTTCGGTTGCCAGCAGAATTTCTGTTGGGCGTGCAATCCACGAATGCAGAGCATGGGTGGTTTTACCAAACTCATGCTCAATGATGCCCATCTGTTCATAATCCAGACCGCCACCACCGATTTCGGCAGGCAAATTAGCGGCGAAAAGACCAACCTCTTTTGACCGTTCCTCAATCTGGCGCCCTAAATCAATGGGGACTGCCCCGTCACGATCCACCTGATCTTCATGAGGAAAAATCTCTTCTTCCATAAAGCGGCGAACGCTATCGGCTAGCAATTGGTTTTCATGGTTAAGTTGGTCTGGCATCAGGTTCTCCTCTAGGATTGCTTTTTCAGGCCAAGTTTTTTACGAGCCTCTTCGGGGGTGAGAATGCGAGCACCCATTCGTTCAATAATCTCACGCGCGCGTTCAACCAATTGGGCATTGGTCGCCAGCACGCCTTTATCCAAATAAATGTTATCTTCAAGTCCAACGCGAACATTACCGCCCATGGCCACCGCCGCCGCCGCCATTGGCATTTGCATTCGTGAAATACCAAATGACGCCCAAGATGCCCCTTGCGGCAATTCATCTTTCATGACTTTCATGGTGTCGACAGACTGATCTGCTCCCCATGGAATTCCCAGACAAATCTGGAACATTGGCGGCTCATCAATCAGGCCTTCTGCTAACATCTGTTTAGCAAAGCGAATATGACCCAGTTCAAACACTTCAAGTTCTGGTTTGACGCCCAAGCTTTGCACAATTTCTGCCATACGCCGCAGATAGGCTGGTGTGGAAATATAAATCTCGTTTCCATTGCCAAAGTTCATTGTGCCGCAATCAAGGCTACAAATCTCAGGTTTTAGGGCAATAACATGAGCTAAGCGTTCTTCGGGGCCAATCATGTCGGTGCCTGGCCCAGGCATAGCAGGATTAGTTTCATCCGGAACCCAGTCGCCACCCATTCCAGCTGTCAGATTGATCACAACATCAGTGTCGGATGACCGTACCTTATCAACAACCTGACGAAACAGTTCGGTGTCGCGTGATCCTTTTCCTGTTTTTGGATCGCGGACATGGATATGGGCGGCAGATGCGCCTGCCTTGGCGGCATCAATCGCGGCCTGCGCAATTTGATCTGGCGTGACTGGAACATGTTCGCTTCTGCTTGTGGTGTCGCCTGCTCCTGTAACCGCGCAGGTTAAAATGACTTCCATATTCATAATATGCCTCCCGTGTGTCTGGTCAAATGATCCTCATATAATCAGCTTGCCATTATAAATTTTTCGCCATAATCTTCCTTTTTTCGATAATTTCTGGGCTAAGGGGCAATCCTATGGATGCATTGTCATCATCGTCAGCAAAACCAGAAGAATTAATCTGTGTGGTTTTGCCACGATTTAATATGGCAAGTCTGACCACTTTGATCGAACCTTTGCGGATTGCAAATTATATTGCTCCATCTCCACTCTACCATTGGCAGTTTCAATCCTTGGGTGGTGGACGTGTTACCGCGAGCAATGGTATCAGCCTGGATTGTGAGCCATTATCAGAACAGATGAGTTCAGCCACCGTAGCCTTGTTTGGAAGCTGGGGCGCAGAGCGCAATACTGACAGTAAGCTGATCAACTGGTTGCGCCAACGGGCGCGACACGGATCACCATTAATTGGTGTTGAAATCGGTGCTTATATTCTGGCGAGAGCAGGGCTTCTTAATCAGAAACCTGCCACCACCCATTGGTCCTTTTTTGCGGGTTTTGCCGAAACTTTTGCTGATGTGATGGCAACCGAACAGCTTTACACTCTTGATCATCAGATCATGACCTGCGCGGGCGGAACTGCTGGGGCTGATCTGATGTTGCATTTAATGGCAACGACCCACGGTGCTGATTTAGCAAAGGAAGTCGCAAGCCAGATGTTGCACCAAAGCATCCGGTCAGCCGAAACCATGCAACGCCCTATCGTTGGCACTAATATTGGTGATGTCAATCCATTGATCAGAGACGTGACGTGGTTTCTGGAACGCCACATTGAAGATAATATTTCCATTCCAGAACTGTGTGAGCAAATCAAAGTGCCACAACGAAAACTGGAACGCTTATTCCGCCGTGATGTTGGCTGCAGTGTGGTTCAGTTTTATCGCCAATTAAAATTGCAATATGCGCGCACACTTTTGGTAAGCACAAATATGAATATCCGTGAGATTTCGGTTGCTTGCGGGTTCAATTCCATGTCGTATTTTTCTCATTGCTTTAGCAAGACTTTTGGTCGCAAGCCAAGCCAGTATCGCATGGCTTGGCCAGATGATGAACATGAACCCGTATGGCATGGGACTATATACAGTTTCACCAAACTGCCTAAACACCAGCAATCGGAAAAGTAAATCTGAAAAACAGCTGGCTGGGCTACTAAGCTTAGGGTCGCGGTTATTCTATTCTAGAGGGGCATTTGCTGCCTTTAGCACAGCAACGATGCGGCGGTCACGTTCCGCTGCCATATCCTCAAAATGTCTGCCTGCGGCCATATCATTACAGCCATTGACCATCGCATCGCGTAACTCTTGGGTCAGCTCAGGAGCTTTGAGGCGTGTCCATGGCAATTTTAACGCAGGCCCAAATTGATCTAGGTTTGTCGCCATGCCGCCAGCGCCACACGCCACATGAAAAGCCATGCATTGCCCCTGAATGGCCATGCGTGGGGCAGGTCCAAAGCGAAGCGCACGGTCAATATCTTCGGGTGAGGCTTCACCATTAGCGACCATATGCAAGGCTTCACGCCAAAGCGCCTCTTGCAGGCGCGTGGCAATAAAGCCTGGGATTTCTTTTTTTAGTCGAATAGGTTCTTTGCCGGCATGATGATAAAATGCCATCACCCAATCCAATGCATCTTCCGCAGTCTTATCACCGCCAATCACCTCAACCAATGGCAACAGGTAAGGCGGATTAAACGGATGGCCAACAACACAGCGTTCCGGGGTTGCTGATTTTATCTGAATATCAGTCATGGTCAGCCCAGAGGTGCTGGATGCGATCACAACTTCGGGGGGTGTGATGCGGCCCAGGGTTTCATAAAGCGCTTGTTTAATCTCCATGCGCTCTGGAGCGCTTTCTTGAATAAATTGGGCCTCACGCGTTGCCACATTCAGATCATCGGTGACCGTTAAGCGATCCAAGCTGGCCCCATCCGCTAGCCCTAAATCAACCAAACAAGGCCAAGCGGTGTTAACGACCGACATGAACTGATTTTCTTCATCCCTATGATGGATATAGGCTGTGACCTGATAGCCTCTTGCTAGAAAATGTGCCGCCCAGCCAGCGCCAATTGGCCCGGCCCCAATGCTCGTGACATGTTTGACTTGGTCTGGCGCAATGCGCATGGTTATTTTCCCTTAAAAACAGGTTCACGCTTTTCAACAAACGCCTTAATGCCTTCGGCGGCGTCTTCTGAAGTGAGCATAGAGCGATAGGTTGGCAGATCATCTTTACGCATACTGGAAAAGGCACGTTCCATGGGCTGACATTCAATATGGCGCAAAACTTCTTTGACGGATTGCATAGCCAGAGGTGCGGCCCAAGCTAGTTTTCCAGCCCAATCCATGGCCTCAGCCATCAAGTCGGCATGAGGCACGACTTTATTAATTAGCCCATAATGCGCAGCTTCATCAGCTTTCATCCGCCGCCCCAGCAACAGCATTTCCATGGCAATGTTATAAGGGATGCGGCGTGGAAGGCGCTGTATTGCCCCAGCATCGGGAATAATCCCCAACGGCATTTCCGGCAGGGCAAACTCAACATGATCACTAGCAATCAACAGATCACAGGCCAAGGCAATTTCAAAGCCGCCACCGATCACTAAGCCGTTGAGAGCGCCAATAACAGGTTTGTTTAACGACCAGTTTTCAGTGAGCCCAGCAAAACCGCCATCACCATAATCGCCATCATCCCACCATTCATCCAGTTTGGCATCACCACTGTTCAGCGATTTCAAATCCCATCCAGCAGAGAAAATACGATCCCCTTCGGCGGTAATAATACCAACCCGCAAATCATGGTCATCCCGAAGCCGAGCAAAAGCATCACCAAGGGCTCGGCTCATCTCGTGGTCAATAGCATTAACCTTTGGTTTATCTAGTATCACGACCAGAATATGGCCGTGGGTTTCGACTTTTACGCTATCAGACATGATTAGTTCCTTTATTAGATATCAAGGGTATTGTCTTTTTCCCATTGGGTGAAATGTGAGGCATAGGCATTCCATTCCTGATATTTGAGTTTCAGGTAAGCATCAGAAAACTCTGTTCCCATTGCTGCCTTAAGCCCTTTATCGCGGTCAAGATTGCGCAACGCGTCCAACAGATTGAGAGGTAATTTAGGGGCGCCGCGAACCTTATAGCCTTCAGCGTACATATCAATGTCATAGCGCTTGCCAGGATCAGCTTTATTTTCTAACCCATCAAGCCCTGCAGCAATAATCACGGCCTGAAGCAGATAGGGGTTAGCGGCCCCATCCGGCAGACGCAATTCAAATCGTCCAGGCCCTGGCACACGCACCATATGCGTCCGGTTATTGCCTGTCCAGGTCACGGTGTTTGGTGCCCATGTAGCCCCTGATGTGGTGCGCGGGGCATTGATGCGCTTATAGCTGTTGACGGTGGGGTTGGTGATTGCGGCCATAGCGCTAGCATGCCGCATGATCCCGCCCAAGAAATGCCGCCCGTCTTTGGATAGACCTAATTCCATATTGTTGTCGGCAAACATATTGGTTTTGCCTGTCTTATCCCAAACCGAAACATGAACATGACACCCATTTCCGGTTAATCCAGAAATAGGCTTTGGCATGAAAGTGGCGCGAAAGCCGTGTTTTTCAGCAACAGATTTGGTCATGAACTTAAAAAAGGAATGTTTATCGGCGGTGCGCATCGCCTCATCAAATTCCCAATTCATTTCAAATTGGCCGTTAGCATCTTCATGGTCGTTTTGATAAGGGCCCCAGCCAAGCTCAAGCATATAATCACAAATTTCGGCGATCACATCATATCGCCGCATCACCGCCTGTTGATCATAACAAGGCTTCTCTGCTGTATCAAAATCATCAGAAATCTGATTGCCATCAGGGGTCAGTAAGAAAAATTCTGCTTCAACACCCGATTTTATGGTCAACCCTTTGCTTTCCGCACGCGCAATCAAGGAAGCAAGGACATTGCGCGGGGCTTGCATGACGTTTTCGTCTTCCATAACGCAATTCGCGGCAACCCATGCGACTTCTTTTTTCCAAGGCAATTGAATGACTGAACTGGCATCAGGAACTGCTAGCATATCAGCATGAGCAGGGGTTAAATCCAACCATGATGCAAATCCAGCAAATCCAGCACCATCAGCCTGCATATCGGCGATCGCCTGTCGGGGGACTAGCTTGGCGCGTTGATATCCAAATAGGTCTGTGTAAGATATCATAAAGTATTTGATATCGTTCTTTTTCCCGAATTCAGCCAAATCAATGGTCATGATGTTCTCCCCTTAATTGTTCTGGTGATGCAATGTTAGCGATCTAGAAACCCTTTCCAGGTATCCAGTCTGTTCCTGCCAAAGGCACTCTAGCCATGGCGGCGGCCTCTATGGTCAGGGCGCAGAGATCTTCTGGTTCAAGATTATGGACATGGCTCTTGCCGCATGCTCTGGCGATAGTTTGTGCCTCAAGCGTCAAGACTTTGAGATAGTTAGCGAGTTGCCGGCCTGCGATAACAGGATCAAGCCTAGCGGCAAGTTTTGGGTCTTGGGTAGTAATTCCGGCTGGGTCCATCCCCTCATGCCAATCATCATAGGCGCCAGCGGTTGTTCCCAATTTCTGATAGTCGTCTTCCCATCTAGGGTCATTGTCACCGATAGCAATCAATGCCGCAGTGCCAATTGATACGGCGTCTGCCCCTAGGGCCAAAGCTTTTGCGACATCAGCCCCGTTGCGAATACCGCCAGAGACAATCAACTGTACTTTGCGGTGCATACCTAAATCTTGTAGCGCTTGAACCGCTGGCCGGATACAGCCAAGGATAGGAATGCCAACATGTTCAATAAACACGTCTTGCGTAGCAGCCGTTCCGCCCTGCATTCCATCAAGAACAACAACATCAGCACCAGATTTCACCGCAAGGGCGGTATCAAAATAAGGTCGCGCACCACCGACTTTGACATAGATAGGTTTTTCCCAGCCTGTGATTTCACGAAGCTCAAGGATTTTGATTTCCAGATCATCAGGGCCTGTCCAGTCAGGATGGCGGCAAGCTGATCTCTGATCTATCCCAGCAGGAAGATCACGCATTCCCGCCACGCGGTCGCTAATCTTTTGGCCTAGCAACATGCCTCCGCCGCCAGGTTTCGCGCCTTGACCAACCACAACCTCAATTGCATCACATCGCCGCAAATCATCAGGGTTCATCCCATAACGCGAAGGCAGATATTGATACACTAATAATTGGGAATGTCCGCGTTCTTCCTCGGTCATGCCCCCATCGCCAGTTGTTGTCGATGTTCCCGCGGCGGTTGCCCCGCGTCCTAACGCCTCTTTGGCTTGTCCGGACAGGGCGCCAAAACTCATCCCAGCGATAGTAATAGGAATATCTAGCTCAATAGGCTTTTTGGCAAATCGGGTACCAAGCGTAACATTGGTTGCACATTTTTCCCGATAGCCTTCTAAAGGATAGCGCGAAATAGATGCCCCAAGAAACAACAAGTCATCAAAATGTGGCACGCTTCGCTTAGTGCCGCCGCCGCGAATGTCATAAATGCCGGTGGCCGCCGCACGGCGGATCTCTGCGTTAACAGCAGGGGTAAAAGTTGCCGATTGAACTGGTTCGGTACGGGGCGGTTTGGATGGTTTATCAGTCATATTTGGCCTCAATATGCAGAAGCGTTATCTACGTTAAAATGATAGAGCTGGCGAGCAGAGCCATAACGGCGAAATGAAGCTGGATCAGCATCTGTTCCAGCGCGTTCCAGCAATTCTGCCAGTTGCGCCAGATGTTCTGGACGCATTTCTTTTTCGATGCAATCCGCACCAAGGCTTTTGACAGAGCCGCGCACATAAAGTCGTGCTTCATAAAGCGAATCTCCCAACGCCTCACCAGCATCCCCTAGCACCACCAGATTTCCGCGCTGGGCCATAAAGGCTGACATATGTCCAATATTACCCTCAACCACAATATCAATGCCTTTCATGGAAATGCCGCACCGGGACGCAGCATTGCCGCGCACCACCAGCATACCGCCGCGGCCAGTTGCCCCAGCATATTGGCTAGCATCCCCTTCGACCACAACTATGCCTGACATCATGTTTTCAGCAACCCCAGGCCCGACAGAACCTTTAACCGTGATGCTTGCCTGCTTATTCATGCCGCCGCAATAATATCCGGTTGATCCTGATACCGTAACGTTGATAGGGGCATCCAGACCCACAGCAATAGCGTGACTGCCACGCGGATTGATGATTTCCCAATCTTGCTGATTGGTGCCTTGAGCTTGGCTTTGCAAGGTTTCATTAAGATGGCGCAAGCCGTTTTCAGATAGATCAATGATTGACATGATTTAATGACTCCAGAAATAAACCTGTGCCGGCTCTGGCTCCCAGACGCGAGCCTGTTCAATGTCCGGCAAGCCAACTAGTGCCCGATATTCTGATCCAAAAGCAACATAATCCTCATTTTCTGCCATGACTGCAGGCTTACAGGCAATGGGGTCTCTTAACACCCCAAACCCATCGCGTGTACCAACAACAAAAGTAAAGAACCCATCAAGGTCAGCAATTCCTGCGGTCAGCGCTTCACCTAAGCTATCCCCTTCATTCATGCGCGCGGTCAAATACGCGGCGGCAACCTCACTATCATTTTCAGTTTGGGTTGTTATGCCTTCACGGTTGAGCTGGCGGCGCAGGGTATTGTGGTTGGATAGTGAGCCGTTATGCACAAGGCACTGATCACTTCCTGTTGAAAACGGATGCGCGCCAAGGGTTGTCACCGCTGATTCGGTCGCCATTCGGGTATGGCCGATACCATGGCTTCCCGAAGCGGATGTTAAGTTAAACCGCTCAACCACTTTTTTGGGTAGCCCGACTTCTTTGTAAATTTCGATGCTTTGTCCATAGCTCATCAGGCGAATATTAGGATGAGAAGACATTAACATGGCACGAATGGTATCACCTTGGTTAGCATTGGTGTGAATCACCGCATGGGTGTCTCTGATGCTAAGCTTTGGGTTATCCCCTTTAAGGCTATGTAAGCTTTGTTCCAGCGCAGGGAAATCTTCATCTGGGCTAGCTGATTGCACAGTCAGCTTGATCATATCCGAAACCTCATCCCCATAAATAGCAATACCAGCGCTATCTGGGCCACGATCTGTCATGGTGATAAGCATCGCGCTTAGCAATTCACCTAACTGCGGTTTCAGGGCCTCATTTTTTAAAAACAAACCGACAATCCCACACATGGACATGCTTCCTTTGTAGTTTTGCCATCACGCTGAAAGGCTGATAACCCTTTCCCTTATGGTGTTGGCCTTGGATACAGTGTTTAATCAGATGCGTGAACTGTATATCAATTTTTCGACAAAAGTTACGCTTTTCCGTGACCCTGATTAGGCTTACTTTAGCCAGTCATCGCCTTCTCTGATGATGATCAGGGTGGGGCGGTCCGCTTGGAATGCGGCAGAAAAACTGGCCGTAAACGCATCGGCATCCTGTGGCCGAACCGCATGACAATGACAAGCCTTTGCTAACAGTTCAAAATCTGGATTAATGCCTTCAACCCCAACACGGGTGATGGCGCGAATATCCATGTCATCCTGGATTTGTTTAAGGCCACCATTTTCCCAAATCACCACAGGCATAGGAAGATGGTTTTCCGCGGCGGTCATCAATTCAGGCATGGTAAACATAAAGCCGCCATCACCTACCACCACGACGACTGGGGTATCTGGTTTTGCCATTTTTGCACCAATGGCATTAGGTAAGGCGTTACCGAGAGAACAGTATCCAGCAGGGAAAAACCATGTCTGGGGTTGCCGCATCGGCATAGTAAAGGATCCGGTGTAAGCGATTTGGCAAGAATCGCAGCTGAAAATTGTATTATCCGAGGCATGGTCACGCATGAGTTGCAACACCTTATTATGCTGTCTCTCAGACGAGTTTAGCGTCTTATCAATAGCGGTTCGAACATCACGTATTTTGGCCATATGAGTTTGGCTCAGGGTTTCTTCATGGCCTTTTAAGGCCTCTTTCAGCATCGCCATTGCTGGGGCGGCATCAGACACAATACCGATCTTTGCTGGGAAAACATCACTAATTTTCTTGGGGTCAATATCTACCCTAATCAGATCCCCATTGAGTTTAAGAGGCCCAGCAAAACTATCGGTTTCAGATAACTCCGTTCCAATGGCCAAGATAACATCAGCAGCACTAATCACCGCATGGCCTTCAGCTTTGATCATGGCGGCAGATAATGACAAAGGGTGATCATCGGGAACGATACCCTTACCAGCGGTAGAACTGACAGCAATTGCGCCAAGCGTCTCGGTGATTTCGCGAATGTCGCTTGCTGCGCCAACAGCGCCGCCGCCAACCATGATTAATGGGGCTTTAGCCGTTTTCAAAAGTGCTGCCGCCGCTGTAATCGCTTGTTGTGGACAAGTTGATCGACCGGGCAATGAAACGGGTTCCCATATCTCGTCAACCGGCATCGCTTGAACATCAATAGGAATAGAGATATGGCAAGGCCGAGGGCGCGAACTGGAAAAAATGGAAAAGGCACGTGCCATCATATCCGGAATATCTGAAGGCCGCATAGCGGTTGCCGAAAACGCGGTAATGGGTTCAGTGACTTTTTTCTGTTCAGTAATCTCATGCAAAACCCCCCAGCCTTTGCCAAGCGTTTCTGATGGCGGCTCAGCGGATATCAGTAACATCGGCAGGCTATCAGCATAACATTGTGCCAAGGCTGTGGTGGAATTGGTTACCCCAGGGCCAGAAATCACCAAAGCAACGCCGACCTCACCTGTTGCACGTGCCCAGCCTTCGGCCATAAAGCCTGCTCCAGCTTCGTTTCGTGCTTGGACGTGTTGGACCGCGCCTGCATTATCGCCGCCTGTTAGGCCGCGACACATATCTAGCGTATGGACACCGGGAATGCCAAAAACATGGCTGATGCCATAACGCGCCAAAAGCCGGATGGTGGCCTCCCCACAGGTCATTGTCATGAGCTTCTCCTCATTTTTTTTATAGAGATTGATTTCATTAGTGGCCTAAATAAGGTTTTATTTTACGCTTTCAAAATGGCCTTGACCAGACCTAGTGATATTTTTCGCTTGCCCCCTTGGATAATAGTTCATCGGGATCGGCATCAGGGGTTTGGCCAGATGTCGCAAGCCAGATAGCACCAATAATCACCAAAACGGACAACCATACCCACCAGGGATGAGTCTCACCAAAGAATACCATGCCAAAAAACACCCCAGCGATGAGAGAGACAAAGCCAGCCAAACTCACAAAAATGGGCCCACCTTTTTCAAGCAAAAAGAAATATAGATAGATCGACGCTGCGCTAAGCACGATATATCCTATCATGATCCGGTAAAGTCCTGTTTCCACAACAGGGGCGATTTCCATTCCATAAAACAGAAACACCATAGGGACAATGGTCAGGCAACCAATTGCCATTTCCCCAGTGGCAAGTTGCCAACCATCTTCTCCTTCAGGCCAGAACTTGGCAATAAAATTATGGTAAAAGCCATAGCAAAGCGGTACGGCTATCGCCAAGGCCAGCCCCACGCTAGCCATGTCAGGAATAGGAATAGAGAGTTTTTCGCCAAACAAAATAGGAAGCATGGCGAGACTAGCCAAAAGGACCCCTATGATTTTGCGGCGATTGAGATGATCAGTTCGCATGGCAAAGGCGATGATCACCGTCACAACAGGGGTTAGTGAGACCACAATCGTCAATAGTCCAGCCCCTATGATGGGGGCGGAATAAAGCTCTAGTATCGCTGGGATCATATAGCCCAGAATGCCAGCCATAAGATAAAAAACCATGCTGGCAGGGCGAAATAAGCGAGGGTATCTGCCTCTGATAATACAGATCAGACCAAACAAAGGGACCTCTGCGATCAGCGTATAGGCTAGAATAGAAAGAGGCTTAACTTCAGTTTCACCAGCAAATCGGGATAGAGAGAAAAACAATCCCCATGTCATGCCCAGAAAGACCAGACCAAGAATAGCAGAGCCCGTGATTGGCGGACGCTTTATGATGGTTGATGCCGTCATAGCTGCGTTGCCTGATGCGTCATCATCATGTCCTCAATTTCTGCTAATGCATTAGGAGTGTCAGCATCAATTAACACGGCAGGATGTTCAATGGCTAGGACATTAATGGCCTCGGCGTTGTCTTTGATTAAGGTTTTGCCGCCTTGATCACCATGAAGATCAGAAAGAGCAGAGAAAAAATCACTGCCCCATATCACAGGGTTGCCTTGCCTGCCTCCGGCTATCGGAATGGTGATGGTTTTGTCAGGTAGGTTTGTCTTAAGATGACTGGCAAGCAACTGATCTAGGATGGTGGCGGTAATCAATGGCATATCACCCAAAACGATCATCATATCCGTAATATGGTCTTGGCGCGCCTTGAGGGCGCAAGCAATGGATGCCCCCATGCCTTGATCATAATTGGTGTTATGGATTTGACGAAATGCGGTGCCATCACAAAGGTTGGCGATGTTCTCAGCCTCATGACCAAGAATGATCGTCAAACTATGGAACTGGCTTTTTGCCATCGCCTCAATCACATGACGGATCATGGGTTTGCCAATAAGTGGGGTCAGTAATTTGTTGATGCCGCCACTGCGTGTGGATTTGCCTGCGGCAAGCAAAACGCCCTCAATATGACGACGGGTGGTCATGATGACCTTTCGGTTTTGCCGCCTCGTCTTGTTTTGATAATTGAGGCTAATATCGAAACAGCAATTTCTGCGGTGGTACTGGCATGGATATCCAATCCGGCAGGCCCTTCCACTCGGCTGATAGCATCATCATCGTATCCAGCTTGCCGCAGACGCTCACATCGCTTTGAATGCGTAAGGCGACTGCCCAGCGCGGCAAGGTAAAAAACAGGCGCCCCAAGAGCAAGGATTAAGGCGGCATCATCAATTTTTGGATCATGGGTCAAGGTCACAAGAGCACTATTTTCATGAAGCGGATAAAGAGGTTGGTTTAGCACCTCATCAGGCCAGCTTGCGATTACCTCAACATCTGGAAAACGCTTAGGACTTGCAAAATCTTGGCGTGGATCAATGATAGTCACTTGATATCCAGCGGCTATCGCCATAGGCGCCAGATGCTGGCTGATGTGAACGGCCCCAATAAGATAAAGCCGCGGCATCGGCATGAGGCTTAAATGAAAATTATTCCCATCAGGGTGAATGGCATTAGCTTGGTGTTGATCATGATCATTCACACTCACCA
>JAQCJL010000080.1 GCA_027593125.1 Pseudomonadota bacterium
ACCGCGGCAGTAACCGTTAAAACTTTACCGCCGACCGCAGGCCCCATATTGTTCGCAACATCATTAGCGCCGATATTTAGCGCCATGTAACCGCCAATTACCGAGGCGGCAACCAGCATGAGAATATTTTCAGGCGCAACATGAAGATTTATATTTCCAAACACCCCAGCAAGCACCATGAAAAGCAATGCCAAGGCAAAAGGAAGCATTTGCCCACGTATCTGTTGAGCTTTGCCAGAGATGTAGCCAAAGCGATTCAGATCATTGACATAACGTTGAGAGGGATTCTTATGGTTTTTGCTCATATAAAGCATCCTAGTGTCAGAAATCCTAAAACTGTGTAACACTCTTTTATTAATATTTCACTTGCTTTTATGACGGATACCCCAGTTTTTTTGAAAATGATTTATGCCTCGACTATAGGCGCTCTTATCGTTAGAATTTTATCGCTATCTCAAGCATTGATGTTCAAATCAAAAACTCTACCTGACACCTTAGCCATTGGTAAGAAATCGAAAGGAAAATGAAATGTCGGCTTATTCAGATCAATCTCTTTTAGATGAGATCCGTTCTGCAATTCGCAAGATTTGTGGTGATTTTCCTGGTCAGTATTGGCGTCAGTTAGATCAGGAGCGCGCTTACCCTACGGCTTTTGTTGAGGCTTTAACAGCGTCGGGCTGGTTGGGGGCATTGATCCCCGAAGAATATGGTGGTGCAGGGCTGAATATTCAGGCCGCTACGGTAATCCTCGAAGAAATACACGCCGCTGGATGCAATGCTGCGGCTTGCCACGCCCAAATGTACACCATGGGAACTGTGTTGCGCCATGGGTCGGATGAACAGAAACAGAAATATTTGCCTGCGATTGCTGAAGGCAGCCTACGTTTGCAAGCGTTTGGCGTCACAGAACCAACCAGCGGTACGGATACGCTTGCTCTTAAAACTACCGCTAAACGTACCGATAAGGGCTGGATGATTAACGGTCAAAAAATCTGGACATCCCGCGCTGAACATTCGGATTTGATGCTATTGCTTGCGCGCACAACTCCGCGCGATCAGATTGCTAAGCGCACCGATGGTTTGTCCGTGTTTCTGCTGGAAATGAAAGATTTGGTCGGCAATGGTATCACCATTCGGCCTATCCGAACCATGCTCAATCACGCCACCACCGAAGTGTTTTTTGACAATGTGGAAATTCCTGCCGACGCATTGGTTGGTGATGAAGGTCAGGGGTTTTCTTATATTCTATCAGGTATGAATGCTGAACGAATTCTGATTGCCTCAGAATGTATTGGCGATGCTAAGTGGTTTTTGGAAAAGGCTACTCAATACGCAAATGACCGTAGCATTTTTGGCGGCCCGATTGGTCAAAACCAAGGGGTGCAGTTTCCCTTGGCCAAAGCCTATGCCCATATGCTAGCGGCAGAGCTGATGGTTGCGAAAGCGGCAAAACTTTATGATGAAGGCGCTGCTCATGGGATTGAGGCTAATACTGCCAAGATGCTGGCGGCGGATGCCTCATGGGAAGCTGGTGAAGCGTGTTTGCAAACTCATGGGGGTTTCGGTTTTGCTGAAGAATATGATGTTGAACGAAAGTTCCGCGAAACCCGACTTTATCAAGTGGCGCCAATTTCAACTAATCTGATCTTATCCTTCCTTGCTGAAAAGGGCCTTGGCTTACCTCGGTCTTATGGAAAATAGTTTCATAATAAACCTTAAGGCTGTTCATGGGGCAGGTTTCACCAAATATTGAACCCCAATTATCCTTTCCCTGGAAGGCTAATGGCTATTGTTTTCTGGCAGCGCTGTCATGGTCGTTTGGCTTTCCCGCTGGAACGATATTAATGGCAGATTGGGACCTGATGACCTTATTAATGGTGCGATTAGTTCCAAGTACAATCATTCTTTTAGGGGTTTGGTGGATGTTAGAAGGCCGCTTGCGTCTGAATAGGCGTGTCTGGGCCCAAGGCTTAGCTATCGGCGGTATAGGTTTTGGCTTTGGCAGTCTTTTGTTGCTTTATGGTCAGCAAATCTCCAATCCGGTGACACCAGCGATCGCCGCCGCCATGATGCCAATTATGGGGGCAATACTGGAGGTGATGTTAGACAAGCGCCGATTAACGGCCATGCTCATGCTTGGAACTCTTTGCGCCTTTGTTGGGGGATTAATGGCGGCCGGGGTGCGATTTAGCGGCATCAATATTGGGGGTGGATTTTTCTGGTGCTTATCAGCAATTGTGATTTATGCTTGGGCCACGCGAGCAACCAATCTTCATTTGCGTCATCTTAGTGCCATTGGACAAACGACAATGACCATGGCTGGTGCCGCGTTATTTGCCGGAATAATTTGGGTTGCTGTGCTTGTTGGGGTATCGGATCAAATCAGGGTTGGTCAGATTGCCGGGAACACACTGATCATTATTTTTGCCTTTTCGATTTTATCCGCAGCGATTGCCCAGCCTTTCTGGATCGCCGGTGCTCGCGGCCTTGGGGTGGCGGTAGCCTCTTTTCATCTCAATGCTGTGCCGGTTTATGTCATGGCGATTATGGTCTATTCCTTTGGTGAGGATTGGGATGAAATGCGTTTTGTTGGTGCTGCGATCGTTGGTGTTGGGGTACTTTTGGCACAGCGTGAGCCGCCTCAATACAAGACGATGTAATCTCATTTGCAAATTTAAAATCTAGTGCTAGCATCCTACTATCATTACATATGGGGTGAGCTATGATTTCATCAGTTTCTCTTTCTCAAGATGGCGATATCTTGATCTGCGAAGATGATCAGGGTCAGGTCATGCGCTTTCATGCCCTCTGGCTTCGGGATAATGCGAGTGATCCGGCAACCCGGTCGCCTCAGAATGGTCAACGGCTAATCACAATCTCTGATATTCCTGACACGATTGCCATGCGCACAGTTCATCTTGATGATGGCCTGGTTAAAATCCGTTTCAATGATAGGGATGATTTCATCAGTTATGAAGAGGCATGGTTGATGCATCATTGTTATGACCGTTCTGATGCGATGATCGCTGATTTGCGGATGCCCCCCGATGTCATGACTTGGGATGAACATTTGGCAAAGGGTATGGATAATGCAGTCATGCCAGAGGCTAAGTTTGCTGATCTAAAAACCAACAACCATATTTTATTCTCATGGCTTGAGGGCTTAAACCGATTTGGCGTTGCTAAGGTCACAGATGGCCCGATTAAAAGTGGCGCGCTCATGGATGTGGCAGGGCTGTTCGGCTATGTGCGTGAAACCAATTATGGTAAATGGTTTGAGGTAAGGACAGAGGTTAATCCTGTGAATCTGGCCTATACTGGACTTGGTCTTCAGGCACATACTGACAATCCTTATCGTGATCCTGTTCCTACGATGCAGATTCTATATTGTCTTGAAAATTCAGCCGAAGGTGGTGATAGCATTGTGGTAGATGGGTTTCGCTGTGCCCAGAGGCTTCATGCAGAAGACCCAGAAGGTTTTGATGTGATGCGGCGGTATTGCGCGCGATTTGCTTATGAAGGCAGTTCAGATGTTGCGCTTCATGCTCGGCGGCCCATGATTGAATGCACGCCGGATGGGGAATTGCTGACCATTCGGTTTAATAATCGGTCAACCGCGCCTTTAACTGATATTCCGTTTTCAGATATGCCCGCCTATTACCGAGCCTATCGCCGCTTTGCTGCGATGGTTGATGATCCGGCCATGCAGGTCGCCTTTAAGCTTGAACCCGGGGAATGTTTCATTGTTGATAATACCCGTGTGCTTCACGCTCGCCGCGGGTATAGTGGCGAAGGCTCACGCTGGTTACAAGGTTGCTACCCTGATAAAGATGGCTTGCGATCAACCCTAGCGGCAATGGCAAAACAAAGGGCCGTATCATGACTATAGCTCATTCATCAGAGCCTCAAAAAAGCGAAGAACTGATCACAGCGATCTGTGATATTTTTTCAAGTCATGGCGGTGAAGAA
This sequence comes from Pseudomonadota bacterium, assembly GCA_027593125.1. Classification (GTDB taxonomy): domain Bacteria; phylum Pseudomonadota; class Alphaproteobacteria; order Puniceispirillales; family UBA1172; genus UBA12202. The sequence continues at coordinate 3,970 of JAQCJL010000080.1, forward strand.
TATCTGGGTGAGCCAGTCACCATGGCTGAACATATGTTGCAATCTGCGCATTTCGCGACAGAGGCAGGGGCAAGTGAGACCGCTATCATTGCCGCGTTAATCCATGATATTGGGCATTTTACTTCGGCGCATGGGGCTTTCACCATGCAGGACACCAAAGACCGCTATCATGAAGATGCAGGGGCAGTTTTGCTGACAGGTTCATTCCCCGAAAGTGTGGTGGCGTGTGTAAAGCATCATGTTGCGGCGAAGCGCTATCTTTGTGCTGTGGATGAGGTTTATCATGCCGGATTGTCTGAGGCGTCAAAACATTCGCTGACCTTGCAAGGCGGGCCGATGACCACTGAAGAATGTGACGCTTTTGCCAGTCATCCTCACCTAGAGGAGATTCTCTTGGTTAGACGCTGTGATGATCAGGGTAAGATTGCCGGATTAAAAGTTCCCCCACTTGAACATTACTTGCCCATGATGCGCCGGGTGTTGGCATCGGGTTATCAACAATAAAACCTACTGCTGACCGGCAATCATTTTGTAGCGTTCTTCTAGTGCTTTTTGATTTTTAATACCATCTGGTGAAAGATCAGTGCTGGCAGGAACATCATATTCAAAATGGTGATAATCATCCTTGCCGCGCACCAGAATAGCAGTATCCAAATCATGCTTGGTCTGGCGAACATGGGTGGCAAGATATTGTATATTTACGCCGATACGCCGATCATCACTGTGGTTAGGCATGGACGCGTGCAAAGTCCAGCCATGATGAAATGAAGCTTCACCAGGATTAAGGGGACATAGTTTAGCCTGGCTTTCGTCTATGCCATGAACCGTCTGGCTTTGAAGCAACACATTATTTTCATCATCACCAACCTCATGCTCTAGACGTCCTTGGGTATGGCTTCCTGGAATCATGCGCATACAGCCACTCATCTCATCAGCAACGGATAGCGCCAGCCACATGGACACTTGATCATCGTGGCTTAACCCCCAATAAGTCAAGTCTTGATGCCAGCTGACATGGCTAGGGGAATGCGGCTCTTTGATAATGTAAGTGACATTATAGAGAAGAATATCAGGGCCGATCATCGCCTCAACCAAGTCTAACACATCAGGGCGCGTTGCTAAAGCATAGGGGGAAGTCAACATCGTATGCGCCTTAAAGCGGTAATGCAGAGAATGACCAATTTGATGTTCCGCCGTTTCAAGAGCGTTGCGGTGAAACGCGACTTCTTCCGCATCTAAAATGGGAACACCAGAAACATAACCGTCACGCTGATAATCAGAGGCAAAGGCTTTGACAGACATGGGTTATTCTCCTGCTTTTAGAGATATGACTTGAGATATATTTCAGCAAAATATCTGATTGCGCAAGTTCAATTTACACCATTTCAGAAGCAGTTAATGATCAGTGCCAAAAACACCAAGTTTAACACCATAATCAGCGGCAATCATATAATCAGGATCATCGTCGCTATCAATCATCAGCTGACCTGATCGGCTCAATAGGCGGTGACAGTCACGGCTAAGATGGCGCAATTTGATATGCTTATTGGCGGCATAATATTTTCCTGCGACATCCTCAATGGCTTGCAACGCTGACTGATCAACAACACGCGACTTGGCGAAATCAATGATCACATGGTCAGGATCGTCAGCGACGGTGAACAATTCCCGAAATCCAGCTGATGATCCAAAAAACAACGGCCCTTGGATTTCATAGACTAAAGCCCCTTTTTCTTTTACCGATGGGCGTTTTGCGGCGTTAATCCTAGTGGCAGCATTCCACGCATAGACTAGGGCAGACATAATCACACCAACAACGACAGCGATGGCTAAATCTTCAACTACTGTGATCGCTGTGACCACAATCACCACTAGTGCGTCTGAGCGGGGAATCTTCAGCATAGTTCTGATAGAGTTCCATGCAAATGTTCCTATCACAACCATGAACATCACGCCAATAAGAGCAGCGATGGGAATTTGTTCAATTAGGGTCGATGCAAAGAGAATAAAGCTAAGCAAAAATAACGACGCGGTGATGCCAGCGATGCGTGTTCTTCCCCCTGATTTGACATTGATCATAGACTGACCAATCATGGCGCATCCGCCCATTCCGCCAAAAAAACCCGTAACAACATTGGCTGTGCCTTGGGCAAGACATTCTTGTGATGCCCCCCCACGTTGATCAGTAATATCACCGACCAGATTAAGGGTCAGCAGGCTTTCAATCAAACCAATAGCCGCCAGAATAAGAGCATAGGGAAAGATAATGACTAGTGTTTCTAGCGTAAAGGGCACCATAGGGATCGAAAACTCTGGAAAACCACCAGCAAGACTTGCAAGATCACCAATGCGAGGCACATCAATTTCAAACCCGATAACAATAACCGAAACTACACCAATCGCGACTAGTGGGGCGGGAATGATTTTGGTAAAGCGCGGCGTCAGCCAGATCAAAGCCATAGTCAAAGCAATCAGCGCAAGCGTATAATAAAGTAATGTTCCAGAGATCCATTCAGCCTGATCAGGATGAGCGCCATGACCAGATGTCTGAAATTGTTCTATCTGGGAAAGGCCAATAACAATTGCCAATCCATTTACAAAACCTAACATGACGGGATAAGGGATCAGGCGGATAAACTTGCCCCAGCGCAAAACCCCTGCCAATAATTCAAACAGCCCCATCAGGATAACCGTGGCAAACAAATATTCCGGCCCATGGATAGTGACTAGCGATACCATAACCACAGCCAGCGCGCCTGTTGCCCCAGAGATCATCCCCGGTCTGCCACCAATAACAGCGGTAATGATGCCAACAATAAAAGCGGCATAAAGACCTACCAGAGGTTCAACCCCTGCCACAAAGGCAAAGGCCACCGCCTCTGGAACTAATGCCAATGACACGGTTAGTCCTGAAAGGATATCAACGCTGATTTGGCGCGGATTTAGGTTTGGTCTTGCGTTCTCATGGTAAGACATACCGATGAGAAATCGGGGAAGCCAGCCGGAAAAAAATAATAACATGAAGTGCCTTTATGGTGGAGGGATTGTGGGTGGCCACAACTTAAGGGCTAAGAGGCAAAATTGTCAAATCCGCCGTATTGTCTTAACGAGACTAGTGAGAGAAAAAAGGATCGCCGCCACACAGACCATCGACGGCCCAGCAGGGCTGTCGAAGCTATAAGCCGCTTGCAAGCCAACAACCGCAGAGATGCTGCCGATCGCCGCTGCTATCATAACCATTTGTTCAGGCGTGCGTGATAACGGCCTTGCCGCAGCGGCAGGAATAATCAACATGGCCGCAATCAAAAGCACACCCACCACCTTAATGGCAACGGCGACAGCAATAGCAAGCGCGATTGTCAGGATCAGCCGCTCGCGTCTAGGATCAAAGCCGCTTGCATAGGCCAATTCCTCACTCAAGGTTGAGGTCAGCAATCCTGTCCAGCGCCAACTGATCAAACCAATGACCAGAAAAGCGCCGCCACATATCACCATCAGATCAGTGTGTGATACCGCCAGAATATCACCAAACAAATAACTCATCAGATCAATCCGAACGCCTGACAGAAAAGATACAGCCATCAACCCAAAGGCGAGGGCAGAATGCGCCAACACACCCAGCAAAGTATCCATGGCAAAACCGCGTCCAGCCAGCACGGTCACGGCTAACGCCATGATGAGAGC
>JAQCJL010000081.1 GCA_027593125.1 Pseudomonadota bacterium
TTTTTACCTGAAAGCCTGCCAGATCATCCTGAGACCGTGATGATTGTCATTGGATTCGGCGGTCAATTTTTATTCGCCATGCGCTTTATCATTCAGTGGATCACCTCAGAGCGCGAGAATCGTAGTGTTATCCCTATTGCCTTTTGGTATTTTTCTATCGGCGGCGGCATGGTTTTGTTGTTATACGCTATCTGGCGGCAAGACCCTGTGATTATTTTTGGTCAAGGCTTGGGTCTGTTTATTTATCTTCGTAATCTCTATTTCGTTTCGCGTGATAGGCGGCGGGATACCGAAGACACCTCTGAATAAACAAAACGATGACTGAGGAAGCATCTAAAGCTGGGTATCTGTCATCCGCAGCAGCTCAGCCCAATGGTCTGGTGATACGGGAACCACAGAAAGCCGTGATTGCCGAACAAGCGCCAGGTCTTCTAGCTTAGGGTTAGCCTTGATTTCAGCCAGCGTTACAGGCTTATTGACCGCTTGCACCGCCTTAACATCTACCATTCCAAATCGCCCACTAGCATCAGTGTGATCAGGATGATAAAGCGCAATCACCTCAACAATGCCAACGATACATTTTTCATTAACCGAATGATAGAAAAACCCCAAATCTCCTAATGCCATCGCTTTCATGTTATTTGAGGCCTGATAGTTTCGCACACCATCCCACCCTGTTCCCTTTGCACCAGCGTCAAGCTGATCTTGCCATGACCATGTCGAAGGTTCTGATTTGAAGAGCCATGTTTTCATTGTTGTCCTCTTTTTTGTCGTGCTGTCTCTGATTAGGATTACATCTATTCCTGATCCACTGGTCGTGCTAGTAGAGCTTGAATTTCTAATTTGATATCTGCGCCATCATTGACGACGCGGTGGATGGCAGAAATAATTGGTGTCTCCACCCCCATCATTTCGGCGCGGCGCGCCAAACTTGCCGCGGTTCGCGCCCCTTCAGCTAACGCTATTCCCGGAGCCTGACCCGACCCAAGCGCCACCCCGTAAGAATAATTGCGCGAATGGGTATCCGTACACGTCAAAATCATATCACCCATACCTGCTAGCCCAAACAGCGTTTGTTGCTGTCCACCAAGGGCGAGGGCAAGCCGTGTGGTTTCGGCCAAACCGCGCACAATTAACGCCGCACGCGCATTATCCCCTAACCCAAGAGCGGAGGTGATGCCTGCGGCAATCGCAATGACATTTTTGGCCGATGACGCCACCGCAACCCCAATAGGATCTTGGCTAGTATAGACACGAACTGTGCTGGCGTGAAAAAGGCTGGCAATCGCTTGTGCATATTCATCATGTTTTGAGGCCGCTACCAGACAGCAGGGTTTTCCTGCTGCCGTTTCATCAGCAAAACTAGGCCCACAAAGCATCACGATATCGCGCCCCAGATGCTGATCGGCTAGCTCAGTTTGAAGCGCCCCGGTTTCCGCATCAAGCCCTTTCGCTGTTAAAGCCACAATTGCGCCTGATGGGGCATATTGTGTTATCAAAGTTAAAGCTGAAATCGTGGCCGCAACCGGCACTACCACCAGCACTGCCTCAGCGTTGGCCAAGGCTTCCTCAGCTTGAGTTGTCGCCAAGCGAGGGGCGTTAATCGGCATAGCATTGAGTCGCGGCGATATGCCTTTCATCAAGGCATCTGCCATTTCCTGACGGCGAACTAATATCGTCACATCATGGCCCTGTCCAGCTAGCACAGAGGCTAGCGCGCTACCCCATGAACCGCCGCCAATAACCGTTACCTTGCTCATGATGCGGCGCTCCATGGTGAACTAGACATTTCCGCCAGAGGCCAGCGCGGACGGGGTGCAAAATCACGCGGTGATGCGGCAAGGCCAGCATTGATATATTCTGCCGCCGCCCACGCAATCATGACAGCGTTATCGGTACACAGCGCGATTGGCGGCGCATGAAAGCAAAACCCTTCATCTTTGGCTAAAGTTTCCAACCCTTTTCGGATAGTCTGGTTGGCAGCAACGCCGCCTGACACCACAATATCCAGAGTCTCGTTATTATAATCTGATCGAAATTGGCGCATGGCATTGCGGCTTCGGTTTACCAGACAATCGGCAACCGCCTGTTGCAGGGAGGCCGCCAGATGCGGCGCCTCTGACGCAGCTTTCCCACAATGTTCCCATGCTTGTATAACCGCGGTCTTCAACCCTGAAAACGACATTGTACATCCTGGTTTTTTAATCATGGGGCGCGGCAAATCAAATCGGCTGGCGTCACCTTGGCTTGCTAAATGTTCAATATTAGGGCCACCAGGCATCGGCAGACCCATCACCTTGGCAGATTTGTCAAATGCCTCCCCTGCGGCATCATCCAACGTTGCCCCATAAAGCTGGTATTGCCCGGGGCCTTCAACTGCTAGCAACTGGCTATGTCCACCCGACACCAACAACAGAAGAAAGGGAAAGGGCACCGAATGGGTTAGCCGTGCGGTCAGCGCATGGCCTTCGAGATGGTTAATAGCGTAATATGGCAAATCCCTTGCCGCGGCTATGGCTTTGGCTGTTACGGTGCCAACAACAACACCGCCTATCAAACCTGGTCCACCCGTTGCAGCAACCGCCCTTAGATCGCTGTTTTTTGCCCCAGCCTCATCCATCGCAGCAGAAATTACCCCGCGAATCCGGTCAATATGTGCCCGGGCGGCAATCTCTGGCACAACACCGCCATGGTGCTGATGCTCGCTGATTTGTGAAGAAATCTGATTGGCGTGGATGTTTCCGTCACAATCCACTAATGCCGCCGCGGTTTCATCACAACTTGTTTCAATACCCAGAATAAGCTTGGTCATGTTTCTGTTCTAGCGTAAATACAACCTCAGGTCAGCAGATTTTATAGGGTTAGGGCTTGGCAACATGGCCTGTTTATGCGTAAAGAACCTATTATGAACACAGATCAGACCTTTTCCGATATTGCCCAGACACCCCTAGTGCTGGCGAGCCGAGTATCCCCGCTTGCTGTTGCCCAGACAGAATATGTCCGATCAAGGCTTGCCCCCATCTCATCCGAAATCGCTACTTTTACCACACGTGGGGATGAGGTGCTTGACAGGCCTCTGGCCGCTATTGGCGGCAAGGGGCTATTCGTCAAATACCTTGAACAAATCTTGTTGGAAGGCAAAGCGGATGCCGCCGTTCATTCTGGCAAAGATATGGAAGCACATTTAGCCCCGGGCACAGAATTGGCGGCAATCTTGCCGCGCGCTGACCGCCGTGATGCGCTTATCGGCAGCTATGCGAAACTGGATGAATTGCCTCATGGTGCAAAAATTGGCACCGCTTCTGTTAGACGCGCTGCTATTATTTGCCACCACCGGCCGGATCTTAAGCCGGTGCTGTTAAGAGGCAGTGTGAACACTAGGCTGAATGCCCTCAAGAATGGGCAATATGATGCCATTATCCTTGCTATGGCAGGATTACAACGCCTAGGCATCACAGAGGATGTTCACCCTATTTCTGAGGATGTGATGTTGCCTGCTGCGGCGCAAGGGGCGATTATGGTGCAAGCACGTTCTGCCCAAACCGAAGATGGCGAAGACAAAAGGCGACAACAGGTGCTTAGCGCATTTAACGGCATTCATGATGCGGTGACAGGAGCAGAAGTTTTGACAGAGCGTCTGTTTCTGGAAACCCTAGACGGATCATGCCGAACCCCAATTGGGGCTAGCGCTCATCTCAAGGGGGAGCAGATATATTTCCGGGGTTTGATCGCATCGCCAGATGGTTTCCAATGTTTCACTGATGAGGCCACCGTACCTGTGGGTGATGCTGCACAAATGGCAAAGGATATGGCTTTTCGTCTTTTGGAACAGGCGGGTGGCCATGATTTTCTTTTGCAAGCAGATAAGGCCATAAAGTGACTAGCGCCCCCATTGCCATGACCACTAGACCATGGGGCGATGCACTTGAAGATTGTCGTTACCTCAAAGCCGGCGGGCTTGAGGCTATCGCTGTTCCTACCCTTAGGATTGAAAGACGCCAAAATATTGGCCTTTATGATCTTTCGCAAGATGTGGACGCGATGATCCTGACCAGCCGTCATGCAGCAAAGCAAATCTCTGATCAGGCTATGTTAACCAAACCCTGTTTTGTTGTTGGTGAGGCCACGGCACGCGCTGCCAAGACTGCTGGTTTTGTTGATATTCAAATTGCTGCTGGTGATGGAACGGCGTTAATGGCGCTGTTAGAGCAATCCCCCTATCAAAGGTTTTGCTGGCCTAGCGCCACCCATTCGGGGTTTAATATCAAAACCGCGCTAGAAGCTAATAGCGACAAACAGGTTGAACGGATTATCGTTTATGAGGCGTTGCCCGAAGATAAACTGGATAATGCCGCCATTCGTCATATTCGTTCCGGCAGGCCAATGATCATTTTGATCCATTCTGGCCGTGCAGGAGAACAGTTTTCCCATTTGCTTAACCAGCACGAATTGTCCGAATATCGTAAGTTTATGAAATTGATCGTGATCAGTTCGCGTGCCGCTGGACTTTGTGGGCAGGGATGGCATAACATTCATGTGGTGTCATCGCCGCTTAGGTCACTTATGTTGGCGAAGGCATTTGAGCTGGCAGGCCTTTCCCATGCAGAAACCGATCATTCTACTCGGATGATCAAACCTCTGGATTAATGTGATAACAGGATAACCAAAGAGAAGATGCCAAGAAAACCAAAACATTCTGGCGATAATCCGAGCCCAGATAAGAATACTATCGATGAGGATATTATCATTGAGGGTACCGCCGAACATATCCGTGATGATAGCGCGGATAACAAAGGGGCATCGGATCAAACGGAAGCTAATCAGGCTGAAACCGAAAATAAGGCCAAACCTGCATCACCAAAAAGGCGGCATTTTGGACGCGCCCTTTGGGTAATACTTTTGTGGATTGGCATTTTGGCGGCATTGGCGGCGGCAGGGCTTGCCATCAGTAACCGGTTGCTTATCCAACAACAGCAAGACGCTAACGCGGTTCAAGATATCAGTAGCCGCACAGACAACATCGAAACCACCCTTAACGGTCTTGAAGATAAGGTATTGAGCCTGAATGATGCCTTAGAGCAAAGCCAAACAGCCCAAGGCGCTAATGCTGATCTTCTGAATGATATGCCATCACGGCTAACAGCCATGCAAGATCAGATCAACCGTATGAACGAGATCATTACGTCATGGCAAGGCCAGCTTAGCGAAACACCAAATTCTAATCCTGATCCTGATCTTATGATTGTGGCGAGACAATTAGCCGAAATGGAACAGCGGCTCCTTAACCTAGAGGTTAAACTTCTCTCGCCTTCTGCCGATCTTGGTGTGGATAACGATACTGTAAATCCAGCCCCTCAAGATCTAGATGAAGACACTCTACCCTCTGTATCACCGCCTTTAGGTAATACACCAGCAGAGCTTTCTGCCGTGACGGATGCGATAATTATCGCCGCTCGCCAAGGTGAAGACTATGCTAATCTCTTAGAGAGTGCCGTTAACACCGATATTCGGTGGAATGCCCTTGAGCCATGGGCCAAAAATCCGCCGCCAGCACGTGAAGACTTATGGCAAGATCTCGCCGCACGGGGTGATCAGGTTTTTGTCACAGCCTCATCCCCTGAAACCATCCCAACAGAAAATGACAGCAGTTGGTGGTCGTGGCTAACCTCACCCTTTTCAGATACGGTTACCATTGCGCCTATTGACCCTGGCGCAGAGGCAAAAGTCCGATTTGTTACCGCGTTAGAAAACCGTGATCACATTGCGGCAATCGCTGAACTAACAGCCTGGGCTGGTGAAGAAGATAATATGACAATATGGATAGGCGAATGGCAAAGACAGTTTAACCAGCGGCAAGACCTTGATGATGCCCTAGCCAATCTGATCATGATACTGGATCAATAACATGCGCCGCATTGTCAGTTTTATCATCTGGATCATGATTGTAGCAGCGGTGGCACATTTCCTGGCCATCCAAGAAGGATCAACGCAAATTGACTGGCTTGGCTGGCGGATTGCCGCTCCAACCAGCCTCCTAATCGCAGTCATGCTTATCGTCATATGGGCGGTGCTTATTCTGGATCGCTTGCTTAGCTTTGTTGCCAATATTCCAAGACGGATTAGCGGAGGATTTTCCTCGCGGCGTGGGCGTCTTGGTCAAAGGGCACTTGCCCTTGGTATGGCGGCGGCCGCAGCAGGCGAAGGCCGTGATGCCATTAAACACGCGCGCAAATCTGTTCATTATTTGGGGCATAATGTTATGACCGATTTGCTGATGGCACAGGCCTCAAGCCTGAGTGGAAACACCAAATCAGCTCAACGCTATTTTGATGCTCTCAAATCCAACACTGACACCGCCTATTTTGGACATATTGGACAGATGCGGTTAGCGCTTGAAGCCAAAAACGAACATATGGCTTTAGCTGCTGGGCGCGAAGCGCTCAAACTCAAACCACGTTCAGCTAGCATTGCTAATGCCATTTTTGTGATGGAAGCCAAACAAGGCCATTGGGCTGAGGCAGAGGCCGCCTTGCGCATCGCATCAAAAGGACACTTGCCAGCATCACATCACGCTGAGGCTGCTATTCTGCTTGAGCGCGCCAGATTGGCTGAAAGCCTATCTGAAAAGATGAAAATTCTAAACCGTGCCCTTAAGGTTGATGGGGATTTCTTACCTGCCGTGTTGGCACTGGCTGATCTCTATCTTGAAGAAAACAAAACCCGAAAGGCAACGGCTTTGCTTGAACGGGTATTTTTGTCAACTCCGCATCCTATGCTTGCGGAAAAACTGATGAAAAATTGGTCTGGCCCACCTGCAAAAAAACTAGCCCGGCTTATCAAATTAGCTGAAAAAGGGGGTGAGCAAAAAGAAGGTCTTTTCGCCGCCGCCAGCATCGCTTTTGAACAGCAACTTTGGGGCGAAGCTGAGCGCTTAGCCAAGGCTATAGGTCCCGAAGAAAGGGACGCTCGCGTTTGGCAGTTATTAGCAGACATCGCTGATCATCAACCTGCTTCAGGCAGTGAAGATGGCGAAACCAGCGCCTCAATTTTACGGCAAGCGGCGCTAGCGCCGAGACCCCCCGGCTGGACTTGTCAGGCATGTCACAGCCGACTGGAAGACTATCATGCCATTTGTCCAAATTGTTCGTCTTTTGCCCAGATGAGCTGGCGTTAAACCTGTTTTAGGCGTTGCATTCCTGCTAACCATTCTAGGGTTGTGTGCTTAAAATTAGCATGAATTGGCATAAAATCTTGCTTTTCCACCAGATAGAGAAACCCTAGGGAGGAATAGGCTCCCTTGTCAAAATTGCTATTCTTAGCCTTGGCCCAAGACTGTTGTCTGGAATGGCCTAGTTGCTTATCAATCGCATTTAAGGTGGACATCATCATACCCCTTTAAACGACCATATGATGAGAATGTTTATGGCATTCGAAAACAATTTAGACAGTATTGGCGGCGTTAACAGGACCAGCTTTAAGTCTTACTAGCCCTTGCCAAAAGGCGGTTGATAACGGTATAAACCACTCATTGAGCTGCTGTAGCTCAGTTGGTAGAGCAACTGATTCGTAATCAGTAGGTCGGAGGTTCAAGTCCTCTCAGCAGCACCATAATTTTCAATTACTTAGATAAAATAAATATGCATAGTAATAAT
>JAQCJL010000082.1 GCA_027593125.1 Pseudomonadota bacterium
GCGGATATCACAACAGAGATTCTGATCGGTTTTGATCATGCAGATCATCCCTTACCGCCGCAGGATACGAAAAGCGCATTACCGTTTCGGTTGATGCGCTGGCTTCTTTCTGATCCCATCAGGCTGGAATATCCAGCGGAAAAACCATTGCTGGCGCTTCAGATGATGATCACAGTATTGATGCGCCGAGTTTAGTAAAACTCTGGTTGACCTGACCAAGTTGACATAGCGGAAAGAGCACGCCTTGCCAAAACAGATTTTCGGTCAGCTCCTTTGAGTTTTCGTTTTTTCCCATTCGCCGTGATCTGTATCATCAGATCTTCTGGGGGGAGGGCGAACAGACCAAAATTAATATTCATCGGCTGAAAACTGTCACTTTGCGCCCCGCCAGTAATATGGTCTAGCAAGGCACCATGAGCAGTTTCCGGTGGAGGAGGGGTGAAATCTTCCCCATGATAATCCGCTGCGATCATACGCCCTGCCATTAAGCCGATAGCGGCAGATTCCACATAGCCTTCAACCCCAGTGATTTGTCCGGCAAAGCGAAGATTAGGCTGTGATTTTAACCGCAATTGCTTATCCAACAATTTGGGAGAGCGGATAAATGTATTGCGGTGCAATCCACCAAGTCGGGCAAACTCCGCATCTTCTAGACCTGGTATCATACGAAAAACCCTGATCTGATCTGCGTATTTCATCTTAGTTTGAAATCCGACAATATTGTAAAGTGTGCCTAGGGCGTTATCCTGACGCAGTTGTATGACCGCATAGGGTCGCTTTCCTGTTTGGGGATTGGTAAGGCCAACCGGTTTCATTGGGCCAAAACGAGGCGTATCGTGGCCACGCTCTGCCATCACCTCAATAGGCATACAGCCATTAAAATAAGGGGTGTTTTCTTCCCATTGATGAAAACTAATCTTTTCGGCATCTAGCATTGCGGCGATAAACGTTTCGTATTCCTCTTTCTCAAGAGGACAGTTGATATAATCCTTGCCGCTACCCTTATCATATCGGGACTGAAACCATGCTTTGTCCATGTTGATGCTTTCCCGATAAACAATTGGGGCAATCGCATCAAAAAAGGCTAAATCTTCTTCACCTGTTGCTTCTCGAATAGCCGCAGCAAGGGGCGATGCCGTTAGCGGCCCAGTCGCAACAATCACAGGGGCATCACCAAAAGCGTCTAAGCTTTCAATCTCCTCACGCTCCAGGGTGATCATGTGATGGTTATTGATGGCGTTCTCAACCGCCATAGCAAATCCATCACGATCAACCGCTAATGCGCCGCCTGCAGGAACACAATGCTGATCAGCCATTGCCATAATAAGGGAATTAAGCATCCGCATTTCCTGATGCAAAACCCCAACGGCATTAGCCTCATGGTCATCAGAGCGAAAAGAATTAGAACACACCAGTTCGGCCAGATAATCAGTTTTATGCACTTCAGTTGGCCTATGAGGGCGCATTTCATGCAAGATCACAGGAACATTGTGATTGGCTAACTGCCAGGCGGCCTCACTTCCGGCCAGACCACCGCCAATGATATGAACAGGTGTAGAAGGTTTGGACGTGGTCATGATCCTGTCATGGCGCGCTTATAGCGTCCTCTTTCGGCCTGCCTATCCATTACAATCTTGAGATAATCACCAGTAATTGATTTCGCATTTTTCATGATATCTTCTGGTGTGCCTGTGGCTACAATCTCACCGCCACCATCACCACCTTCGGGCCCAATATCAATAATCCAGTCCGCTGTTTTCACCACATCTAAATTATGTTCAATCACGATCACGGTATTCCCAGCTTCAACCAATTCCTGCAATACTTCAAGCAGGCGGCGGATATCCTCAAAATGAAGACCTGTTGTCGGTTCATCAAGGATATAAACCGTTCGTCCAGTCGCCCGGCGCGATAATTCCTTTGACAGTTTTATGCGCTGTGCCTCACCACCAGACAAAGTGGTCGCTTGTTGCCCAATTTTAATATAGCCAAGACCAACCCGCTGCATGGTTGCAAGTTTATCTCTGACCGACGGGACCGCTTTAAAAAAGGCCAAGCCATCATCGATGGTCATATCCAAAACATCTGCAATAGATTTTTCACGCCATGTGATTTCTAGGGTTTCGCGGTTATATCGTTTGCCCTTGCAGCTCTCACAAGTGACATAAACATCTGGCAAGAAATGCATTTCGATTTTGATCAACCCATCTCCTTGGCAAGACTCGCATCGGCCGCCTTTGACATTAAAGCTAAACCGTCCTGCGTTATAACCACGTGATCGGGATTCTGGAAGACCAGCAAACCATTCCCGAATAGGGGTAAAAGCGCCAGTATAAGTCGCTGGATTCGATCGAGGTGTTCTGCCAATAGGGGACTGGTCAATATCAACGACTTTATCCACCTGATGTAGACCTTCTATCCGATCAAGCGGGGCAGGCACTTCACGCGCATTGTGAAGCCGCCGCGCCATGGTTTTCCATAAGGTTTCTAAAACCAGTGTGGATTTACCGCCACCCGATACTCCGGTGATACAGGTAAAGATACCAAGCGGAAAATCAACATCCAGATTCTTTAGATTGTTGCCTCTCGCCCCTTTAAGGCTGATCATTCGGCTTTTGTTGCGCTTACGGCGTTGGGAAGGGATAGCAATTTCTTCAAGCCCAGATAGATATTTACCTGTTAGTGATTTAGGATTAGCCAAAATATCATCGGGGACACCTTCAGCAACAACATAGCCACCATGAACCCCTGCACCAGGCCCCATATCAATGACATGATCTGCGGCCAAAATGGCTTCTTCGTCATGTTCAACAACTAAAACCGTGTTTCCCAAATCCCGAAGCCGTTTTAGAGTTTTGATCAAACGGTCATTGTCGCGCTGATGCAAGCCAATAGACGGTTCATCCAGCACATAAAGCACGCCTGTTAATCCTGAGCCTATTTGTGATGCCAACCGGATACGCTGAGATTCGCCACCAGATAATGTCCCAGATGCACGCCCAAGCGATAAGTACCTAAGCCCCACATTGGATAAAAAGGTTAAGCGTTCTATGATTTCTTTAAGAATACGGCTAGCAATAAGGTTTTCTTGTTCGCTTAATTCTTGAGACACTGACCCGAACCAATCCAAGGCATCACCAATGGATAAGGTAGAAATCTCAGCAATATCTTTATCTGTCACCTTAACCGCGAGGGATTCTGGCTTTAGGCGCTTACCGCCGCAACTATCACACGGATGATCAGCTTGATATTTGCCTAGCTCTTCTCTGATCCATGCTGAATCCGTTTCACGCATCCGGCGTTCCAGATTAGGGATAACCCCCTCAAATGGCTTTTTGTTGCGGTAAGATCGCAGCCCATCATCATATTCCATAACAATAGGCACATTTTCTGATCCATAGAGGATGGCGCGCTGATGTTCTTCAGCAAGCTGATCAAATGGTGCTGTAATAGAAAACCCATAATGCCGCGCTAAAGACATTAAGGTTTGCTGATAGTATTTTGCTGTGCCTGATGCCCAAGGCGCAATTGCCCCTTCAGACAGGGTTTTCGTAGTATTAGGAACCACCAATTGCGAATCAAAATGGCTTGTTTTGCCTAGACCATCACAATCCGGACACGCCCCATAAGGGTTGTTAAATGAAAACAGCCTTGGTTCAATCTCATCAATGGAAAACCCACTAACCGGACATGAAAACCGGGCAGAAAACACATGTTCAACCTCACCATCAGCTTCTTCGGCAATCAGTAAGCCATCAGAGTGTCTTAATGCTGTTTCCGTTGAATCCGCCAACCGAGTTGGTAAATCTTCGTCTTCATGACGGATCACCACACGGTCAACAACCAGCGAAATATCATGCTTCTTCTTTTTGTCTAAGGTGGGCAAAGCGTCCATCTCAAACATTTCACCATCAATTTTAACGCGCTGAAATCCACTTGCATGATAACTAGCGAGCTCTTTGCGGTATTCACCTTTGCGCCCACGCACCACAGGAGCCATAAGGTAAAGCCGTGTGCCATCTGGCAAGGCCATGAGGCTATCGACCATCTGGCTAACAGACTGGCTTCGGATAGGCAAACCCGTTGCAGGTGAGTAGGGGATACCCACACGCGCCCAAAGCAAACGCATATAGTCGTAAATCTCTGTGACTGTTCCTACGGTGGATCGGGGGTTGCGTGAGGTGGTTTTCTGTTCAATGGAAATAGCGGGTGATAACCCCTCAATTAAGTCAACATCCGGTTTTTGCATCATTTCCAGAAATTGCCGCGCATAAGCTGACAGCGATTCGACATAACGGCGTTGGCCTTCGGAATAAATTGTATCAAATGCAAGACTGGATTTTCCAGAACCAGAAAGTCCTGTGATCACAACGAATCGATCCCGCGGCAAATCAACAGATATATCTTTGAGATTATGTTCCCGTGCACCTTTAACACTGATGCTTTTCAATGCTTGGGCAGAGGATGAGGGGATTGTTGTTTCTGGCATGACATCACTATAAATTAGGGTTTCAAAAAAGGCAAAATACTAATAAGGTAATCTATACGACATTGGATGCATTTCGCATTTTTCAATCGTTAACCAAAACGAGTTTGCCAATTTGCTAACCAAATGGCTTTTTTGCAAAAATAAACACCTGATCCGGAGAAAAACAAATGAGTGGTAGCGTCAACAAGGTCATACTAATTGGTCGCCTAGGTAATGATCCACAGATAGCAACTCTTAACAGTGGCGACAAGGTGGTTAATATGTCTATTGCCACATCAGAGCGATGGAAAGACCGTAATAGCGGTGAAGCGCGTGAGCGCACCGAATGGCATCGTGTTGTGATTTTTAACGAAAACCTAGCGCGCGTGGCCGAACAGTATTTGCGCAAAGGCAGTATGGTTTATATCGAAGGTCAGCTTCAGACAAGAAAATGGACAGACCAGTCAGGGGTTGAAAAATATTCCACTGAGGTTGTTTTGCAACGTTATCGCGGTGAATTGACCATGCTTGGTGGCAGAGGTGACAGTGGCGGCGATAGTGACTATCAAAACTCAAGCATGACAGGTAGCAGTCCAAGTGGTGCAGTAGGCGGTAATGACAGAGCTTCAGTAGCACCACCAATGGGCAATGATCTGGATGATGATGTCCCGTTCTAAGGGCTTCTTTTGCCTGACCCCAAAGATTATAGCGAGCCTAACTCAATTTTGTGTTTTTGACACAATATCTAGTATTTCTGACAACTAAGTGCTATAATATCTAGCATATTCACTATGTATTGAGGGTAACCCTTGTCAGATCAGAATCCACCTTCTTCACCTCCTTTTAGGAGCGGTGAAGAAAACATTTCCATCACCGATGAATTAAAGAAGTCCTATCTCGATTATGCGATGAGTGTGATTGTATCACGGGCACTTCCTGATGTGCGTGATGGGTTAAAACCTGTCCATCGCCGCATCCTCTATGCCATGATGGAAGGGGGCTATGATTGGTCAAAACCTTACCGTAAATCTGCTAGGATTGTCGGTGATGTGATGGGTAATTATCACCCTCATGGGGATTCTGCAATTTATGACTCATTGGTTAGAATGGCGCAGGATTTTTCTATGCGCGTGCCTCTTGTTGATGGTCAGGGAAATTTTGGGTCTGTTGATGGCGATCCTGCCGCTGCCATGCGATATACGGAATCTCGTCTTCAAAAAGTAGCAGAAAGCCTTTTGCGGGATATAGACCGTGATACCGTAGATTTTATTCCAAATTATGACGAAACACAGCTTGAACCATCAGTTCTGCCAGCGGAATATCCTAATCTTCTGGTAAATGGGGCAGGGGGGATCGCGGTTGGGATGGCAACCAATATTCCACCGCATAATCCGTCCGAAGTCATTGATGCCTGTATGGCCTATATCCAGAATCCAGATATCACTTTTGAAGAGTTATTAGAGATTGTTCCCGGGCCTGATTTCCCTACCGGCGGCATCATTATGGGCCGTAGTGGTATTCGAAGTGCTTTTGAAACGGGTAAAGGGTCTATCCCCATTCGTTCAAAAACAGAAATTGAAACAGCTGGTAACCGCGACCGCATTGTTATTCACGAACTGCCTTATCAGGTCAATAAAGCACAGTTACTAGAACGCATTGGTGAGTTGGTGCGTGATAAAATCGTTGAAGGCATCAGTGATATTCGTGACGAATCCGACCGTAAAGGGATGCGTGTAGTCATTGATATGAAGCGGGACGCACAAGGGGATGTGGTGCTCAATCAGCTGTTCCGCCACACCAGAATGCAAACTAGTTTTGCTGTTAATTTGCTGGTGCTGGATCAAGGCACGCCAAAGCAAATGGGGCTAAAGCAAGTTATTGAAGCGTTTTGTCAATTCCGCGAAACCGTCATCACACGCAGAACTCGGCATTTGCTGACAAAGGCTCGCGATCGCGCTCATATTTTAGCAGGATTGATGGTTGCCCTCGCCAGCATTGATGAGGTCATTGCCTTAATCCGCCGCGCTCCTGATGCTGAAAGCGCTCGCCATGAATTGACAAACCGTGATTGGCCAGCGGCTGAAGTTGAAGCCTTTATCAATCTGATTGATGATCCTGGCCATGCGGTGACAGATGGAAAATACCGTCTATCGGAAACACAGGCACGTGCGATCCTTGAATTGCGGCTTCAGCGCTTGACGGGTATGGAACGTGATAAGCTTGCTGAAGAAACAGGTGAACTTGCTGAAAAGATTAAAGAATACCTGTCTATCCTGTCCAGCCGAGAGCATCTAGTGCGTATCATGCTAGAAGAGCTAAGCGCAACTAAAGCCACGATGGAAAATCCACGCCGGACAGAAATCTCAGATCAGTTAGGTGATCAAGATGATGAAGATTTAATCCCGGTTGAGGATATGGTCGTGACTGTTAGCCATCGGGGTTACATTAAACGTGTGCCGTTGTCTGATTATCGCGCCCAACGCCGCGGCGGAAAGGGCCGTTCAGGCATGAAAACACGGGATGAGGATTTCGTCACTCGTGTCTTTGTTGCTAATACCCATACCCCCATTTTATTCTTTACCTCAACAGGGCTCGTATATCAGTTGAAATGCTATCGGTTGCCATTATCTGCGCCGCAAGCGCAAGGGAAGGCGATGGTCAATTTATTGCCCATAACCCCTGATGAAACCATTCAAACGGTTATGCCTATGCCTGAGGATAAAGAGCAGTGGGATATTATGAATGTTGTCTTTTCCACCGCCAAAGGGAATATCCGCCGCAACATGTTATCGGATTTTACTAATATAAAGCGAAATGGCAAGATTGCCATGAAACTTGCTGATAACGATAGATTAATTTCTGTTATGCCTTGTCATGATGACGCGGAAATATTAATCGCTACATGAACTGGTAAAGCCATTCGTTTTGGTCTAGACCAAATCCGCGTGTTCCTCGGTAGGGATAGCACAGGGGTTCGCGGCATTCGTCTTTTGCAAGAGGATGAAGTGGTATCCATGTCAATCCTTGATCAATCCTTGGAACAATACATTTTGGCAGTAACGGAAAACGGTTATGGCAAACGCACGAAGGTCAGCGATTACCGCGTAACGAACCGTGGCGGTCAGGGTGTGGCTAATATTGTCACTTCACCGCGTAATGGCAAAGTCGTCGCCTCTTTTGCGG
>JAQCJL010000083.1 GCA_027593125.1 Pseudomonadota bacterium
ATCAACATCCGCCGCATTGCCCAGAATTATGGTGCCAATCTGTTCTTCGTTGGCGGGATTTAATACCGGAAACTCTTGCGTGCTAATAGGCTTAACCCAAGCCCCATTCACATAATGCTGTTTCAAATCCATGTGTTTGCTCCCTATCCCTTTTACTGCGATTGCTATCATTATTGTTATGATTGTCTTTTAAAGTTCTGATTAACACTAGGATTATTGTTATCAAGACTCAAGATCAGAAAACCAGATGCCATCAAATAAATGTCAAAACTTGCCTGAGTAGGCGTTCCTTTGATTTTGCCAGCCTTGATTTTCCGATTATTTTTCCAAAATTACCGCATCAGCAAGTCAATGTTGCCGCCAGATGCGGTCATGTCCTGACAGATGTGGTGTTCATGCCATAACCAAGCTTCGCCGCCATGGTCATAAAGAAAAGGAATAATCACCCCTCCGGCATCATGCATAGCTCGCCGCAACGCACTGATATCTATGTTCTGGTCTGGGGCGGTCATTACCGCATCAAATCCATCAAATCGGTCTGGAATTTGTGCGTATTCTGTCACGCTATTACCAACATCTTTAGCCTGTTTAGATATTTGTTTCCGCGTATCTGCATCAGAATGCACTACCAAAAGATGACCGCGGGGGGTGATCATATAGCTGTTGCGTTCCCCTGACGGGCCCGGCATCATTCTTGGTGCAAGGCTATCTGGGGTATTTGGTTTAGCATCTGGCCGTGTCTTTAAAAAAGCAGATAGATAAATCTCCCCTCCTGCCTTGGGTCCTGTTCCCGAGAGCCCTTTTCCGCCAAAAGGCTGTGAGCCAACAATGGCGCCAATCTGGTTGCGATTGATATAGACATTACCCACTTGGATCGTCTTGATCACCTGATCGATATTGGCGTCAATTCGGCTATGCATCCCAAAGGTTAAACCAAAGCCAGACTGGTTGATGGCATCAACCAGCTTATTTTCATCACCAGCATCATAGGTTGCGATATGAAGAACAGGGCCAAAGATTTCCTCTTTCAAATCATTGATCCCGTTAATTTTGATCATAGAAGGGGGACAAAAGTAACCCGTCTTCGGCGCAACACCCTGCCAGATTAGCCGGCCTGATTGTCTTGCCGCATCCACATAATCATCAATGCGGTTTTTTGCGTGGGCATCAATAACAGGGCCAATATCAGTATCCATATCCTTTGCCAAACCTACCTTCATGACAGACGCTGCCTCACGCAACATCTGGATCAAACGATCAGCAATATCGCTTTGGACATAAAGCACGCGCAAAGCCGAACAGCGTTGCCCAGCAGAGCGAAACGCTGAGGTCAAAATATCATCGACTGCCCGTTCCAACAGGGCAGAGCTATCAACGATCATGGCGTTTATGCCCCCTGTTTCTGCAATCAAAGGGGCATGGGGTTTTGCCGATGTTGCGATGCTATATTCAATTTTTTTTGCGGTTTGGGTAGACCCGGTGAACACCGCCATATCGCATCGTCCAGCCATGATCAGCGCCTGTCCCACAATCTCGCCATCACCGCATAAAAGATGCAAGGCATCCTTTGGCACGCCCGCCTGATGCATCAAATGGACTGCTGCCGCCGCGATCCTAGGGGTCTGTTCAGCAGGCTTAGCAAGCACGGCATTTCCTGCCCCAAGCGCCGCCATGATCTGGCCTGTGAAAATCGCTAGTGGAAAGTTCCATGGTGAAATGGCCGCCACTGTCCCACGTGGCTTTGCCAATGGGCTTAGAGACTGCGTCTGCATGGCATAATAGCGGCAGAAATCAACGGCCTCTCGCAATTCACCTACCGCATCATCTATTGTTTTACCAGCTTCATGCACCAACAGATGATACAGCTCAGATGCGGCCGCTTCATAATGATCTGCAACCCGATTTAGAATGGCGGCGCGGTCTTGGGGTGAAACCTTTTTCCAAGCAGAATGCTCAGCCAGATCATAGGCTTTTGCGACTGACTTTTTATCTGCATTTTTTGGCTTAGCCGGCAGGTCGTATGACGACACGCTGATGACAAAACTACGAATGGCTTCTGGGTTTTCTTCGTCAAAACCGCCGCTATTTGAACGTCCAGGCAAAAACATCTCTGCCCCTGAGGAAGGGGGTGAAATCAAATGATCCCTATGGTCATAGGGATCTGTGATCAGTTGAGTGATAGGAATATGGTTATCAGCAAGCTGATTCATAAAAGACGAACTGGCGCCATTTTCAAGAATACGGCGCACCAGATACGCTAGCAAATCCTGATGTTGTCCGACTGGTGCATAGATCCGCAATGGGGCAGAGGTGGTTTTTCTGATCTCATCATGTACCGCCTCACCCATGCCATGCAGTTTTTGTAACTCATAGGACTGGGGTTTTATCTCAGTCGCCAGAGATTCTACTGCCGACAAGGTATAGGCATTATGACTGGCGAATTGCGGATGGAAATAGGCAGAAGCCATCATGAGCCGTCTTGCATGGGCAAGATAGGCAAGGTCAGTATGGTTTTTATCCGTATAAACAGGAAAATCTGTTAACCCTTTTTCTTGGGCAATTTTGATCTCTGTGTCCCAATAAGCGCCTTTGACAAGGCGAATAGAAATCCGGTTGTGATAGGTTTTTGCCTGATCTTCTAACCAATTTATGACTGCACCAGCATACCGTGAATATGCCTGAACCACCATCCCTAGCCCTTGCCAACCCTGTAATTCTGGATGCGCCAACAATGACTGAAACACATGAAGGCTTGCCCTTAGGCGCCCATATTCCTCAGCGTCAATTGTAATGGGAATGTTGTAATGACGCGCCTTGAGCGCTAGTGCCATCACACGCTGTGTCAGATCGTCATGACTTGATGGAAAATACCGCGATTGAAAGCGGCAACTTAAGGCTGATAACTTAATCGAAACGCCAGAGTTTTTATTCACATCTTCATGCGCTGCAATCTCACCCACCATGTCGATAGCATGTTCATAAGAAGCATAATATCGATCACAATCCTCTTTAGACCTTGCCGCTTCACCAAGCATATCAAAAGAAAAAAGTCTCTCTTGTTTACGGGCAGATTTAACAGCCTGCGTAATAGTCTCGGCAAACACGAACTGACCGCCCATCTGGCGCATAGCTGTTTCGATAGCACGGCGCACCGTAGGCACCCCAAGCCTTGATACCGCAGCCTGCAATCCATCCTTTTGCTTCGCTTTAACAATGCCGCTTGCCAAAGCCAGCGCTGATGTCATGCCCTTAAGGAACCCTTTGGAATTGCCACTAAGCCAATGTCCGGGGGACAATTTATCAAAGATTAAAAAGTCCCGCGTTGTTTTATCAGGCACTCTTAATAAAGCTTCGGCTAATTCCATGATCATACGGCCTTCGGCAGTTGATAATTTATAGACCGTCATGATTTTTTCAGCTGAAAATAATTTGCTGGTCTGTCTGGCCACCACAGCGACTTCTCTGGCTTTTTCCAAGGCCGCTGATCGTTGTTGGGGTGTGAGCGCGGGATGGGCAAGAAAATGGTTAACCAGCTTAGCTTCAGATTCTGCCTCACCTAAGGTTGGGAATAGTCCAGCCGCCCATTCGGAATCTGGCATAATATGTGTTTGCATTTTCATCGCTTTCTAATCCTCTTATAGAAAGGGCTAAACACTCCTGCCCTTTTGATGGCCTTCCAGCGCCAATACCCCCTTATTCTACTAGATTTTGATCTTTATTTTTTCCTGTATTTTTTCTATATTCATATTAATTGTCTTAAATAAATTTAATTTTAAGTTTTTTTTTCTGATATTTTAAATTTTACGGGATATTATAATGGATGCGATTGATACTAATATTCTTGATCTTTTGTCTAAAGACAGCAAGCCTACGCTCAAAGCCCTTGCGGATCGGGTAGGGCTCTCCCCATCGCCTTTGCAAGCTCGGATTAAAAAACTAGAAAAAGAGGGTTATATCAGGGGCTACGTTGCCCAGCTTGACTATACCAAGATCGGTCAAGATCATATTGCCTTTGTTCAAGTCACACTATCAGACACTCGGGCAGAGGCGCTAGCCACCTTTAATGATGCTGTCAGGACCTTAAAATCTGTGGAACAATGCCATATGATTGCTGGCAATTTTGATTACCTCTTGAAGGTTCGCACACGAAATATCCGAACATACCGCATTGAATTGGCTGAACGGATATCTTCTCTGCCCCATGTGGCATCAACATCAACCTTTGTGTCGATGGAAACCGTGTGTGAATAATAGGGAATAGCCTTGGCTATTAGGCAAGCTAACAACCGCAAAAGGAAATGATGATGGAAGACACCGCGCACCACCATATCGGGCTAATTGGAACCGGGGTGATTGGCAGTGCCGTGATCACCAATTTAGCGAAAAACGGACATCATATATTGGTTTCTAGACGGAATGAGGAAACTTCAACTCGCCTTGCTAAGGATTTTGATCATGTGCGTGTTGGTGAAAACCAGGATGTGATTAATCACAGTGACATTCTTTTTATTGCCCTGCCTGGTGATATCTCAGAACACGTGTTAACCGGGCTTCGGTTTCGTTCCAATCAAGTGATCTTTTCGATGATGGCCGATATTGATCTTGCCACGCTATCGGCATGGGTATCCCCTGCCAAGGCAACAGCAATTGTCATTCCCTTTCCACAAATTGCCCAAGGCGGCTCACCCATATTGACGCTTGGGGATCAAACTTTAATAGAAAGACTTTTTGGCGCTACTGAAACCATCATTAGCCTAGATACCCCCCAAGAATTACATGCTTTTCTGAGCGTTCAGGCAATCCTTTCTCCTGCTGCTGTTCTTATATCCCAAGCGGCAACATGGGCAGGTGAGAAAACTGGCCAACGCGATAAAGCCGAAGCGTTTCTAAGAAGCCTAATCGCATCCAGCCTGTCTGGCTTATCCAGTGATGAGTTGATCACTGCGCTGAACACCCCCGGCGGATACAACCAACGGCTGCGCCAGCATTTTGAAAATAATGGATTTCAAGATCTGATCAAAAATGGACTTAATGCTTTACATGATCCGCAAAAAGAGGGTGAATGACATTAATGTCCATATATTAAAATTAGATTGAGATGAGGCCTTATTATGGAGGTACAAATGTCTAAAGATCCGTTGTTACAGCCCTATCAGCTTAAGCACCTGACTTTGCGAAACCGGATCATGACAACCAGCCATGAGCCAGCCTATCCCGAAGACGGGATGCCCAAGGCGCGATATGTGGCTTATCATGCGGAACGTGCCAAAGCGGGCATTGCCCTTGCCATGACCGCAGGATCAGCGGCGGTTTCCAAAGATAGCCCCCCTGTGTTTAACAACATTCTTGCCTATAAAGATGAAGTGGTGCCGCATATCAAGCGGCTGACAGATGCCTGCCATGATCAGGGTTGCGCGGTGATGATACAATTGACTCATCTCGGGCGGCGAACAGGTTGGGCTAAAGGCGACTGGCTGCCTTCGGTGTCCTCATCCAAACACCGTGAACCTGCCCATCGGATGTTTCCTAAACTTGCTGAAGATTGGGATATTGAACGCATTATTCGTGATTTTGCTGATACCACGGAACGCATGAAAGAAGGCGGTATGGACGGGGTTGAATTGCAGGTCTATGGCCATCTGCTGGATCAGTTCTGGTCACCCCTGACGAATGACCTTGATGGGCCTTATGGCGGCCAAACCCTAGAAAGCCGGATGAAACTGGTCTTTGATGTTCTCAAGGCTATTCGGGCGCAGGTTGGGGATGATTTTATCGTTGGGCTTCGTTATACCGCCGATGAGGCAGAGGCAGGCGGCATTACCCCCGAAGAAGGTTTGGAAATATCAAAATTGCTGGCTAAAAGCGGCATGGTTGATTTTCTCAATGTCATTCGTGGGCGCATTCACACCGACCCTGCCATGACGGATATTATTCCTGTTCAGGGGATGAAAAATGCCCCTCACCTTGATTTTGCTGGTGCGGTGAAAGCGGCCACAGGATTGCCGACGTTTCATGCAGCTAGAATTGCTGATGTGGCAACGGCGCGCCACGCGATTGCCACCGGCCTGCTGGATATGGTGGGGATGACGCGCGCACATATTGCCGACCCCCATATCGTGCAAAAAATTATCGAAGGCCGTGAACATGATATCCGGCCTTGTGTGGGTGCAACCTATTGTCTGGATCGTATTTATGCCGCAGGGGAAGCGCTTTGCATCCATAACCCAGCTACTGGGCGCGAGCTGACCATGCCGCACACCATCACCCCAGCCAGCGAAAAGAAAACTGTGGTCATTGTTGGCGCTGGCCCCGGGGGGTTAGAAGCCGCCAGAGTCGCCGCCGAACGCGGCCATGATGTCACCGTTTTAGAAGCCCAACCAGACCCCGGCGGTCAAATTCGCCTAACCGCGCAAAATCCGCGACGGCGCGATATGATATCCATCATTGACTGGCGCATGGAACAATGCTTGGCACGTGATGTTCAATTTCATTTTAATCTATGGGCGGAACGTGATGACGTTCTGCACCTTAATCCCGATGTGGTAATCATTGCCACAGGCGGCCTGCCCAACATGGAATTGTTTGAAAATCGTGATGATCAACCACTGGCGATATCAGCATGGGATATCATTTCAGGTGATGTGAAACCGGGGAGCGATATTTTAATTTATGATGAAAGTGGTGATCATCCCGGGTTAATGGCGGCAGAAACCGCGGCTAACACTGGGGCAAAAGTCGAAGTCATGACCCCTGATAGGGTGTTTGCGCCAGATATCATGGGGATGAATCTGGTGCCTTATATGCGCGCGCTGCAAGATAAAGATGTCACCTTCACGGTCATGCGGCGGCTGAAATCCATCACCAAAGATGGCAACCGGTTAAAGGCTGGGATTGGCACAGATTATAAAGATACGATGATGGAAAAATCCTATGATCAGATTGTGATTAATTACGGCATCATGCCTAATGCTGATCTTTATTTTGATCTGAAACCTTTGTCATTAAACCTTGGGGCAGTGGATTACGATGCGCTGATCGCTGGCGACAGCCAATCCCTCAACCGCAACCCTGAGGGGCAGTTTAACCTCTATCGCATCGGTGATGCGGTAAGCGCGCGAAACACCCACGCGGCGATCTATGATGCGCTACGATTGGTTAAGGATATTTAGGAAATAGCCTATGGGGATAGCCCCTTAACCTCTTGGTTAATACACGGCCTCATATAGTTGGCACCGTGCCGCGGTATCCATCTCAGCCAGATGGGCAATTTCGCTATCCTTATGCGCTTTATAGACGCTTGCAAATGTGTCAGGGAACCAGCCCCGCACAATATCGTTTTCGATAAACCGATTTAGGGCCTCATCCAAGCTTTCGGGCAAGCGAACAAACCCTCGCTTTGACAATTCGGTGGCGGGTAAAAGCGACAGGTCTTCTTCGGTTGGCGTTGGGGCAGTTAGCCCCTCTTGGATACCTTGACAGCCAGCATGCACCACCGCGGCAAGGGCAAGATGAGGGCATGCCGCCGCATCTGCAGCGCGGTATTCAATATTGTACTGCCTTGCGATATCTGTTGGCTCTTTGGCGGTAACAGGGCAAATCCTGAGTGAGGCCTCCCGAT
>JAQCJL010000084.1 GCA_027593125.1 Pseudomonadota bacterium
ATTTTGCCACAATTATTGTACTTGTTTTAATATCCAGCAGGGGCCTTATCCAATTTGGTGCCCCTGCGCATTTAGGAAGAAATTTCTTATTAACCAGATAATTTTTCGTTTAACTTAAGGGGAGAAATAAATCATGAACAGATCAATTTTATTGCTGCTGATCGCTGTACTTGCGCTTGGTGGTATCTATTTTTACAATTCTTCAACCACTGAAGAAGAAAAAGCCGCTGATGGACCACTTAAAGTCGGTTTTGTTTATCTTACCAATCCGGGTGACCATGGCTGGACCTATGCGCATGAACTGGGTCGTCAGCAACTGCAAGACCATTTTGGTGATAAGATCATCACCAGCTATGTCGAAAATGTGCCAGAAGGCCCCGATGCAACACGGGTGATCAGAGAATTGGTGGCCGATGGCAATGATATCATTTTCACCACTTCATTTGGCTACATGGAACAGACCTTAAAAGTGTCCAAAGAGCATCCGGACGTCTTTTTTGATCATATTACAGGATATAAGCGTGGCCCAAACATGGCGACGGGGAATATCCGGTTTTATGAAGGCCGTTATGTTCAGGGGGTTGTCGCAGGTCTGACCACCGAAACCAATCAGATTGGCTATTTGGCAGCGTTCCCCATTCCTGAGGTCATTCAGGGTATCAACGCGTTTGCTCGCGGTATGCGTTCGGTTAACAAAGATGCCACGATTAAGGTGATTTGGGTAAACAGCTGGTACGATCCAGTAAAAGAGGCTGACGCGGCTAAGGTATTGATTGCTGAAGGGGCTGATATTCTTGCTCAGCATACTGATAGCCCAGCCATGCTTCAGACCGCAGAAAAAGCAGGGGCAAAAGGCTTTGGTCAATCCTCTGATATGCACAAGTTTGCGCCAAACGCGCAGCTGTTTGCTTCGGTCAATAACTGGGGACCATACTATATCTCACAAGTTCAAAAAGTGATGGATGGCAATTGGTCAACAGGTGAAGGCCCTGATCATTGGGCGGGCAACACTTGGAAAGGCATTGGCGATGATTTCCTTGTTCTGACGGAGTTCAAAAATATGCCTGCGGATGTTGCCGCAAAGGCCGCCGCTGCGCGTGACGGTATTGGTAATGGAAGCCTGAATATCTTTGAAGGCCCAATGATGGATAATGCCGGAAATGTTGTCCTTAAGGATGGCGAAGTCCTTGATGATGGCGGCCTTTGGGGCATGAACTACTATGTTGAAGGCGTTGAGGGTAATATCCCTAATTAAGTCATGATAGCGGAATGATATGCCGCCAAGACATTACACGGCAGGCTGGCAAAGCGCTGGCCTGCCTGCCATTTAAAGCTGTGATCATGGGTTTATATATACATAAAGATGGCTTGAAGATTATTAGGGTGTTTGAGGTATCAAGCGTGGGAAGCAATCAGCAAGGGAGCCCCTCACTATGAGAACAAACATCTCTTTTTTTCTAAACGGGGTGGAACAGATTGTTTCAGACGTGCGGCCTGACACCACATTATTAAACTGGTTGCGCCTAGAAAAGAGCCTTTCTGGAACAAAAGAAGGTTGCGCCGAGGGCGATTGCGGCGCCTGTACGGTGGTGGTAGCAGAAGCTAATGGAAACAGCCAAAAGCATCTGGCTAAGGGGGTGCGGCCAATCAAGGCCAAGGCGGTTAACGCCTGCATTCTTTTCTTGCCAATGCTTGATGGGCTTTCGGTCACAACAGTCGAAGGGCTAGCAGGGCCAAATGGTGAACTCCACCCTGTGCAAGAGGCCATTATCACCCATCACGGGGCGCAATGTGGATTTTGCACGCCAGGGTTTGTCATGTCTCTCTATGCTGGGTTCTTGAACGGGCTCGATGGCTCAGAGCAACAGATTAATCATCTCTTTGCTGGCAATCTTTGCCGATGCACGGGCTATGGGCCATTGGTTAAGGCGGCCTTATCGCTGGCTCATCAAACGCCACCAGACTGGGCAAATGCCCGTCTTGAGGCAGAATGGCTTTATCTTCAATCTGTATCTGCCGCAACTGATCCGAAATATGATCTGGCGATTGAAGGCCCAGATCAGGCCTTTTATGCGCCAACCAGCCTTTCAGCGTTAGAGCATTTATCCTGCGCTTACCCTGATGCCACCTTTGTGGCTGGAGCAACAGATATCGGCTTATGGGTGACCAAACAGCATCGCCAGATCAATCGCTTTATCGCGATTGGCCGGGTGGTAGAGCTGAAAGAGATTAGCAAAACAGAAACACAGATTTTGATTGGTGCAGTCGTAAGTCATAGTGACGCTATGCTTGCACTGGCAGATGTCTATCCAGGTCTGGCAGAGGTTTGGCTTCGCTTCGGTTCTATGCAGGTTCGGAATTCTGGTACGGTTGGCGGCAATATTGCCAATGGCTCACCTATTGGGGATATGTCACCGTGTTTGCTGGCTCTTAATGCTGAAGTGACTTTGAACAAGGGCGGCAAACGCCGGCAAGTGCCACTAAAAGATTTTTTTGTAGCCTATGGCAAACAGGATCGCCAAAAAGAGGAGTTTTTGGAAAACCTAATCTTGCCGCGCTTAGGGAAGGCAGAGCATCTTTATGCTTATAAGATATCAAAACGCTTTGATCAGGATATCTCAGCGGTTTTGATGGCGGCGTGGTTAAAGCATGACCAAGGTAAGATTAAGGAATTGCGACTTGGCTTTGGCGGTATGGCGGCAATCCCATCACGCGCCTTGAGGACGGAAGAAGCCTTAATTGGTCATGATCTCAACCAGCCTTTACCAACTGAGGCGATATCAGCTCTTGCCCAAGATTTTCAACCGATTACAGATATGCGCGCATCATCAGAATACCGCATGGCCGTTGCTGAAAATCTGCTTCGTAAAATGCTGTTTGAGGCAGCGGCAGATGACCATGGGATGCGCCTTTATTCCTCACCTCTCATAAAGCCAGATCCGCTTGCCTCGGCTGCACTGATAGAGGCAAGCGATGCGTGAGAACCGTCTTTTTGCCTCAGATCGTCATGACAGCGCCGTCCTATATGTGACGGGGCAAGCCAAGTTCACCGATGATTTGCCATTTCCCGCAGATGGTCTGCATATTGCCCTTGGGCTGTCGGATAAGGCGCATGCCCTTATCACCGGATGTGATGTGACAGCGTGTTTGGCTAGTCCTGGGGTAGTAACGGTCTTAACCGCGGCGGATATTCCTGGCGTTAATGATGCTAGTCCCGTGGCAGGTGATGACCCTGTGTTTGCAGATGGTAAGGTGGAATATCATGGTCAAGCCATCTTTGCGGTTGTTGCTGAGAGCGCTAAAGCGGCAAGAATGGCTGTGCAAAAAGCGATAGTGAGCTATGAAGAGCTGCCTGCCTGTCTGACGATTGATGATGCGCTTAGAGAAAACCACCTGCTTGAGGCGCCATATACGATTGGCTGTGAAGATATCGACGCTAAACTGCGCCAAGCCCCCCATCTTTTAACAGGCCAGATAGATATTGGCGGACAAGAACATTTCTATCTTGAAGGTCAGGCGGCAATGGCATTGCCGGGAGAGGCAGGGGATCTTGTCTTACGCGTGTCTAGCCAGCATCCCACCGAAGTTCAACATAAAGTGGCGCGCGCATTGGGGCTTGCTTATCACGCGGTAACGGTGGAAGTCAGGCGCATGGGTGGCGGCTTTGGCGGTAAGGAAAGCCAAGGCAATTTGCCTGCGATTGTTGCGGCACTTGCGGTGAAAAAAACAGGCCGCCCTGCCAAATTGATTTATGACCGGGATGAGGATATGCGCGTTACCGGAAAGCGGCATGATCTGCGTATTTCTTATCGCGTCGGCTATGATGATACCGGCCGAATCCTGGCAATGGATGTCGATCAGGCGTTGCGTTGTGGGATGTCGTTTGATCTGTCCCAAGCGATTGCTGAACGTGCCATGTTGCACGCAGAAAATTGTTATTTCATCGAAGATGTCAGAGTGACCTCACGGCTTTGCAAAACGCATACCCCGTCTAACACCGCCTTTCGCGGTTTTGGTGGGCCACAAGGCATGTTGGGCATGGAACGTATTATTGATGAGGTGGCGGCGCATTTGCGTGTTGATCCAATGCAAGTGCGGCAACGCAATTATTATGCTGATCATGACGAACCTGAAGCAGGCCAACACACCCCTTATGGTCAGCCTGTCAAAGATGGTTTGATCAGGGCAATGACTAAAGACTTGCTAGCTTCATCGGATTATTATGCGCGCCGGAAAGAGATTGAAGCCTTTAATCGCACCGCCACATGGTGCCGAAAAGGGATCGGCTTTAGCCCTGTGAAGTTTGGCATTTCATTTAACAAAACCTTTCTTAATCAGGCAGGGGCTCTGCTTCATATTTATACTGATGGCTCGGTGCATCTTAACCATGGCGGAACGGAAATGGGGCAAGGGCTTTATACCAAAGTGCGCCAGATTTGCGCCCATGCGTTTGGTATTTCGGATGATATGGTGAAAATTACTGCAACAACAACAGGTAAAGTGCCTAATACATCTGCGACGGCGGCGTCATCTGGAACAGACCTTAATGGTATGGCAACGGCAAATGCGGCAGAAACCCTCAAAGGGCGCATGGCGGAATATCTGGCACCACTTTATCAATCTGATCCTGCCTCTGTGCGGTTTCACGAAGGTAAGCTATGGTTTGGTGATACCGCCATCAGTTTTGCCGAAGCCGCCATGCAATGCTGGCAGGGCAGGGTGTCGCTCTCTGCTACGGGGTTTTATGCAACCCCGGATATTCATTGGGATCGTGAAGCAAAGCAAGGCAGCCCATTTTATTATTTTGCCTATGGGGCGGCGGTGACGGAGGTGGTGGTCGACCTGCTGACAGGGGAAAGTCGGGTCGAACGGGCGGATATATTGCATGATGCTGGTGCCTCTCTTAATCCGGCAATTGATTTAGGCCAGATCGAAGGTGGCTATATTCAGGGGTTAGGCTGGTTGACCACCGAAGAGGTGGTTTATAGCGCTGATGGAAGGCTTTTGACCCATGCGCCTTCGACCTATAAAATTCCAGCCTGCTCAGACCGTCCAAAACAGATCCATGTCGCGCTATATGATAGTGGTGGCAATCTGTCAGATACCATCCATAAATCCAAAGCGGTTGGTGAACCGCCATTTATGCTAGCCATCAGCATTTATGGTGCGATGAGTCATGCATTAGATGGGCTTGGGGAATATCCTCAGCTTAACACCCCTATGACCGCAGAGAATCTTTTGATGACAGCAAACCGGCTTCGTGCCCCGCGGAAATCAAATTAGGCTATGGCGCAATCATGGCTCACACAGGTGATGGATCACCTCCAACAACAGGATGCAATTTGCCGAGTGGTAATTGCAGATACCAAAGGTTCGACCCCGCGTGACGCAGGGGCAGAGATGTTTATTCATAACCATGACTTTGTGGGGACAATTGGTGGCGGTACCCTTGAGTATGAGGCTATCGCCATAGCGCGCCGATTGTTGATTGCGGCTAAAGAAAATGGATTTCACCGCCATTGGCAAAGTTTTGCCCTAGGCCCATCCCTAGGCCAATGTTGTGGCGGTGTGGTAACGATTTTGTTTGAGGCCTTTGCCCCAAATATTTTGCCAATGTTACAGAAATATGATGCCAAGCATGTGGCGGCGTGGCGTCATGATGGTGATGCTACGACTTTGCCAGTGCCAACAAACGCAGTCGCCAGACCAAAATATGAGGCGTCATCAAAACAGTTATATTTGCCAGCAGCGAAAGCTAAGCGTGGGTTTTATCTTTATGGGGCTGGCCATGTTGGGCGTGCGGTGATGGCGGTTACTGATGCGCTTGATCTTGATCGATATTGGATCGATGATGATGCCGCGCGGTTTCCTGATGTTAAGGCTTCGGACATTACGATAGTCCCAGCAAAAGATATGACCACGATTGCACGTCATGCCCCCAAAGGGGCATTTCATTTGGTTATGACCTATTCGCACCGTTTAGATGAGGCCATTGTCCATGCTCTTCTAAGAGAAAACCGTTTCGCCAGACTTGGCCTGATCGGGTCGGCGACAAAGGCCAACCGCTTTCGCTCCTCGCTGATATCCGCAGGCATTACCCCGGCCGCATTTGACCGTTTGGTTTGTCCTGTGGGATTGACGCAGATTAAGGGAAAATCACCCCCTATGGTGGCGCTTTCTATCGCTGCGCAACTGGCAATTTGGTTGGATGAGGAGGATAGCCTACCAACCTGCACGAGTTAGTAGGCCGCGCGCCGCCTGATCGTGACGGCGGAGCAGGTCATCCATCTCCATGCTGGTCAGGTTATAATCTTTGACCACAAAACGCCCATTGATCATGACATGACGCGGTTTCACCGGACCGCAAAAAATCAATGCCGCTAAGGGGTCAGTCTGGGTGCCACTGAAATCAATATTATGACGATTGAAAATCGCTAAATCGGCACTGAAATCAGGTCTGATCTGACCGATATCATCACGGTTTAGGACCTCTGCGCCACCACGGGTGGCAACCCGTAACGCCTCGCGTGCGGTCATGTTGTCTGCGCCATGGATTACCCGTTGCAACAGCATGGTTTGGCGTGCTTCGTTAAGCATGTGACCGCTATCACTGGATGATGAGCCATCTACCCCAAGGCCAACATGAACCCCAGCATCTAGCATCTGGCGCACCGGCGCAATTCCACTCGCCAGCCGCATATTTGAGCAAGGACAATGGGCAACGCCAGTACCGGTTCGGGCAAAAAGATTAATCTCATCAGGATTGAGCTGAACACAATGAGCGTGCCAAACATGGCGGCCTGTCCAGCCTAAATCCTCAGCATAATCCCCGGGCCGCATATTGAAATGAGCAAGGCTGTAATCAATATCCTCGACATTTTCTGCCAGATGAGTATGAAGCCCTACGCCTTTATCAGCGGCCATGATCGCGGTATCGCGCATCAATTCGCGGCTGACCGAAAAAGGTGAACACGGGGCTAGGGCAACGCGTGTCATGGCATGACGGCGATCATCATGAAACGCATCAACAACCCGCAGGCAATCGTTGAGGATATGGCTTTCTTCTTCGGTCAGTGCATCTGGCGGTAATCCGCCTTTGCTCTCACCAATGCTCATGGAGCCGCGAGTCGCGGTAAAGCGCATGCCGATATCCTGCGCCGCGGCAATGGCGTCATCCAGCCGACTACCGTTGGGGAAAAGATATTGGTGATCAGATGAGGTGGTGCAGCCACTCAACGCCAGTTCTGCTAGTCCTGCCGCTGCTGAGATATAGATATCGTCTGGGCCAAGATTCTGCCAGATGGGGTAGAGGGTCTGAAGCCAGCCAAAGAGGCTCTTGTTCTGGGCATCGGGGATTACCCGCGTTAAGTTCTGAAATAAGTGATGGTGGGTGTTGATCATACCGGGGATGACCATATGTCCCGAGAGGTTGATGATCTCAGCATCGCCGCTTTCTGTGATCAGATTCTCACGCTTATCTACGGCAATAATAACGCCATCTTCAATTAGAATGGCGGCATCCGTCAGCTCGCGGCCACAAACCCCCATGCTATCATCCATGGTGGCTAGCACATCAATATGATCAAGCAGTAATTTTGC
>JAQCJL010000085.1 GCA_027593125.1 Pseudomonadota bacterium
ATAAGAAAGCGGATGCGTTGGCTGTGTCACCACGCGGGACAATTTGCCTGCGTCCAAAATGCCTTCCTCAAGATCAAAATTCCAACTCCGGTTTTGATGTGCCATCAATTTGCGCTGTAACCTGTTTGCAAGTTTGCCAATAACCCCGTGCAGATGCTCAAGCTGTTTATCTAGCAATTGGCGCAATCGTGTTAATTCATCAGCATCACAGAGATCATTCGCGTCAACCACCTCGTCATAGGCTTCGGTAAAGATGCGATAATATTCAGCTTCACCGCGCCCATCAGGGGCATTTTGATTTTGTTCACCTGATGGCTGATCCCCATCAGTCAGGGCGCTGTCACCATCCTCATCACCGCTTTCGCCGTCCCCTTCGCTAGCTTCCATACTGGCGGCTTCTCCAGGTTGTTCCATCCCTTCGCCGCTTTCGCTGTCATCGCCTTCGCCTTGTTGATCAGGATTTTGTTCATCGCCTGATTCGCTGTCAGGGGCGTCATCATTGTTGTCGTCGTTATCACTGGAATCAACGGGATCACCAAGATCGGTTTCCAATGCGCCAATTAATTCTCGGCTTAGCTCAGCATATGATTTTTGATCATCTATATTTTGGCTAAGTTTTTCAATTAAATCGCCAGCCCGCTTTTCAATCCATGGTCGCCATAAATCGACGGACATTGCCACACTTTTTGGCGGCTTGGCGCCGGTAAGCGCTTCCCTCACCAGAAGACTTGCGACATTGGCGATAGTTTGGGATTGGTCTTCACCATTTGCAGGGCCAGGAGGGGAAAGCGTCGTTTGGGCAAACCGCGCTTCAATATTGGTGTTAAGATTCTTTGCAACACCTGCCATTTGATTGGCGCCAATAGCCTCTACCCGGGAACGCTCCACCGCGTCAAAAATAGTTCTGGCTTGTGCAACAACAGGGGCTTTTGCCTGATGGATTTTTTCGTTGTGATGCGCTAGCCATAGCGCCGCGCTATCAGCAGCCCCACGCAAATTGGCATCGGGCTTATCTGTGTTCTGACTAGCATCCCTGCTTACGGTTCCATCAGTGGCCAGCCGCATATCATCTTTCGCCGGGGCAGGCAGACGGATTTCGGTCGGGGAAATAACCGTTTGGTTGCCGCTAAAGCGAACCGCATGCTGAGTCCCCCCAGCTAGCGCACGCAAGCAAGCAGAAGTCGAACGAAGAAAGGGGTTATCTTGATCGTTTGCCATCAGCCGTTACGATTAGCTCGCTGCCAAGGTTAAATCAGGATTAAGCTCTTCACCAAAACAACGCTGATAATATTCAGCCACAATAGGACGTTCCATTTCATCACATTTGTTCAAGAAAGAGAGACGGAAAGCCAATTTCATATCACCAAGGATTTGTGTGTTTTCTGCCCAAGTAATCACTGTTCGCGGTGACATGACCGTAGAAATATCGCCAGCGATAAAACCTTTTCGTGTCAAATCAGCCAGCCGGATCATGGCATCTGCCGTATCCTTCATAAGCGGGCTATTGGCAGCCTTTGCCTTGGTCATGATAATATCGCATTCAATATCATGCGGCAGGTAATTAAGGGTTGAAACAATTGACCAGCGGTCCATCTGTCCCTGGTTGATTTGCTGGGTGCCATGATAAAGGCCTGTGGTATCGCCAAGACCAATGGTGTTGGCAGTAGCAAAGAGGCGGAACGCGGAATGTGGACGGATCACACGGTTCGTATCCAGTAAGGTCAGCTTGCCTTCCACTTCAAGCACGCGCTGTATCACAAACATGACATCTGCACGCCCAGCATCATATTCATCAAATACCAAGGCCACAGGATTCTGAAGTGCCCATGGCAGAATACCTTCACGGAACTCAGTCACTTGTTTGCCGTCTTTCAGCACAATGCTGTCCTTACCAATCAGATCAATTCGGCTGATGTGGCTATCCAGATTGACCCGAATACATGGCCAGTTAAGCCGGGCCGCGACCTGTTCGATATGAGTAGATTTTCCTGTGCCATGATAGCCTTGAATCATCACTCGGCGGTTATAGGCAAACCCAGCCAAAATGGCCAAGGTGGTATCGTGATCAAAAACATAATTATCATCACGATCAGGAACATATTCTGAACTGGTAGAAAAGGCAGGCACCTGCATATCAATATCTAAATTGAATATGTCGCGAGCCGAAACGGTAATATCTGGTTCGCTCAAGCTATGGGCAGGTGGGCGATTCGGGCTATCAGAAGATGTAGACATAAGTATTCCTCATAGTTATCGGGCGGTTTTAACTGAACTGGGGCAAGAAATCAAATAGCCCAAGCGACGCAGACGGGGTTTATTCTGTTTTATGGTAGGCCTTTTCAAGTATGGCAAAAGCCTGATTGATGGATTTCAGCTTTTCTTCGGCTGTTCGCGATCCTCCATTAGCGTCAGGATGGTGTTTTTTTACCAGAGTTTTGTATTGTTGTTTTATCTCAGGCCATTGGGCACCTGGCGCCATTTCCAATTCGTTCCACGCCTCCCTTTCTTCTTTGGGGATGGGGTCGTGTTTGGGCTTGGCGGCGGCATGCTCATTAAAAATTCCTAAGGGATCATTGATACGGGCATGAAAATTTTCATATTTAGCGTTAGTCCCAAAATGCCATGACGGGCGTTCCCATGTTGTTGCCCTCCTTATACTCTGATCAATGGCTTCTTCGTCCATATCCGCAAAATAATTCCATTGCTTATTATATTCGCGAACATGATCAAGACAGAACCAGATGTAATCGCGCAATTCTTCGCGGTTGCGCGGCGCAGGGTAAAGACCATCTTCCTTGCACCCATCATGAGAGCATAGGCGTGGCTTGGTTTTATTGCCACGCATAGCGGATAGATCAGAGGTTGAAACATATGCCTTTTTCATGGTGCTATACTATAATCGCAATGCCTAGCTGTGCAACCGTTTGCCTGTTATAAAGGCGATCAGCAAAAGCATCACAGGTTATGTGATCATCGGTAGTAAAGATAAACATATGTCAGGAATGTCCCATGACCAGAGCTGAACGCATCAAAGATTGTCTTATCACCCATTTTCAACCCACCCAAATTGAGGTTGTTGACGAATCCGAAGCGCATCATGGCCATGCTGGATGGCGAGAAGGTGGCGGCACCCACATCGCGGTTAGTATTGGGGCAGATCAGCTCAACGGCTTGTCGCGAATAGCCTCCCACCGTGCCATTTATAACGCTTTAGGTGATGAATTGGCAGATGGGCTTCATGCCTTACGCATTACCATTCTGTGATGAATGAGCCGTATATAGAGATTATTAGGACTTATCCTGTTTATCAGGGATACCATTTGGCCATAATCTGGTGATAACAGGGCTTTTTTCATCATAACCAACGCAGGAATTGATCAGCCCGATATAAGAATCGCTATCGGTCATATCCATCTCACCAGTGGAATCGTCACGCTTGCGACGGGATTCCTCACCGTAAAAGGTTTGCATGACAACCGTGGCAACAGGCCCCATTAATTCGGTGATATGGGTGCAGCCTTGTCTGCCGCCAATAGCGTGCCTGACCTTATTCCGCCAGCCACTTGCAATGCGCAGACCGATTAACTGATCAAAGACATCATTGGCACTTGGACAAATGTGATATGGCCCTGCTAGGGTCTTGGCTTCAGCTTCACGCACTTCGAGTTGATCATCAACCGCAATCCTTACCTTCATATGGTGGATGGCGTCACCAGGGTTAATAAACCCCCGATCCACACTTGGAAAACCATAGGTCTTAGTGTCTTTTAATTCTGCTTCTACTTCGATTAGCCCATCATCTCTGATAAAACCATCTAGGGTAATGCTGCGGCGGTGGACGTGTTGACGTGACAGTGTTGGGATATTAGTCATCTTTTCTAATCCTTGGGGGGTTTTCACAAGCCTGATGTCAGGATTTTTTTGAAGGTGCTGATGGCATAATTTCTGGCCATAGGCGGATGCGTTCAATCGTGTTGCGGTGGCGCCGCAGTATCCGGAAACGAATATTATAAAACCGAAACTCTTGTCCTGGTACAGGGATAGTGCGCGTTTCATTCAAAATTAATCCGGCAACCGTTGTGGCATCATCATCAGGCAGATTAAATCTTAATGCCCGATTGATATCGCGGATGGTTGTTCGGCCTTCGATTATCCATGATCCATCATCCTGCGGCCAAGTGCCTGTCATGGTTTCATCATGTTCATCATCAATTTCCCCGACGATTTCTTCAAGAATATCTTCTAGGGTAACGATGCCGCGGAAATCACCATACTCATCCACCACAACAGCAAAATGTTCACGCCTATTCCGGAATGCCTGCAACTGGTTCAAAAGAGGCGTTGTCTCTGGCACAAAATAGGGTTCGGCAACAATATCGGTGATGGCGATAATATCCAGCTTTTCATTTGACGCAGCGTTACCCATGGCACGCAGCATAGCCTTAACATGAAGCACACCAATGATATTATCCTGCTTTCCTGAATATACCGGATGACGGGTATAGGGTGAGGACATGACCTGCATGAACACATCATTGATTTCTTGATTGGCATCAATCATGGCGACAGAGGCCCGGTGCGTCATTACTTCATCAACGCTAACCTCACCCAGATCAAGAACGCTAGCTAACATGGCGCTTTGTTCTTTGGCTTCATCGTCAGAGGTGTTGGCGTGAATTTCAATCATCCCGCGCAGCTCTTCTTCTCGGTTGGCAGCGGCATCTTGGCTTTCTTTGCCAATCATTACCTGAACAATCCAGCGTAAGAATAAACTGAATGGCTTGAGCAAAAATACAATGATGGAAACGGGGCGCGACACCT
The DNA here is from genome assembly GCA_027593125.1 of Pseudomonadota bacterium. Taxonomy (GTDB): domain Bacteria; phylum Pseudomonadota; class Alphaproteobacteria; order Puniceispirillales; family UBA1172; genus UBA12202. The sequence goes on from JAQCJL010000085.1 coordinate 4,822, forward strand.
TAAGCGCAAAATCATCAGCGTGGTTGAAGGCATAGGTTTTGGGTATAACTTCCGCAAAAAGCACCAAAATAAACGTCATGATGATGGTTGCTAACACGACACCAGATTCCCCAAGCAGAGTTATCATCATGCTTGTTGCAAGTGAGGTCGCAAGCACATTGACGAGATTGTTGCCAATCAACAGACTGCTAATCAGGATATCGCGATGTTCGCGTAACCGTTCAAACGCAGAGGCGCGTTCATTTCCTTTGGCGGCAAGGGCACGCATGCGAGCTTCTGAAGCTGCCGTTAGTGCGGTTTCGGAACTTGAAAAAAACGCCGAGCCAATAAGAAGAAGAATAATAATCCCTATAATCAGGAAAAGGGTTAACGTGGTCATGATAAAGCATCATCCATATTTGCCGCTGCCAACACGGCAGCAATTTCTTGCGGCTTTATGCCTTTTTCTACAAAGGCATCGCCAATGGCGCGAACCAAAACGAAAACCAACTCTCCGGATTGGGCTTTTTTGTCTTTGGCCATATGACGGATCAGCTGATCAATATTAGCATTTGCCATATCCGCAGGCAAACCATGCCGCCAATTGGCAAGACCCATCGCTTCAAGATGTTTGGCAACACGATGACAGGATTGGCCATCAATAAACCCTAGCCGCCTTGATAAGGCAAAAGCATGACCAAGGCCGGCGGCCACAGCCTCACCATGAAGAAGGCGGCCGTCATATCCGGCTTCTGCCTCAAAAGCATGCGCAAAGGTATGCCCCAGATTAAGCAATGCCCGAATACCATTTTCGGTTTCATCTGCGGCAACGATATCGGCTTTTGCCTGACAGCATCTGCGAATAGCCTCAACCAGTTGATAAGGTTCACGCTTTAGCACAGCCGCGCCGTGTTCCTCTAGCCAATCAAAAAAATCAGCATGACCAAGCAGACCATATTTCACCACTTCGGCATAGCCTGCGCGCATTTCACGATCAGGCAGGGTGGATAGACAATCGGTATCAATGAGAACGGCACGAGGCTGATGAAAGGCCCCAACCAGATTTTTTCCAGCGCTAGCATTAATGCCAGTTTTACCGCCAACTGAGCTGTCCACTTGGGATAGTAGCGTTGTTGGTATCTGAATATAATCAAGGCCGCGCAACAAGCTTGCCGCCATAAATCCTGCCAGATCACCAATGACCCCGCCCCCTAGGGCAACGATCACCGTTTGGCGTGTGATCCCATGATTAAGGATATTTTCCATCAGCTCAGTATAACGAGAAAAGGATTTGGCGGACTCACCCCCCGCTGTCATCACATGATGGCAATCTGTTATTCGGTTAAGTGCGATTTCTAGTTGCTCCAGCCACGGGGTTGCTACCGCTTCATCTGCGATGATCACCACTTGCCGCCCTGTTAGGATTGGCGCTAAAAATTGATCTGCTTTAAGCATCAAGCCAGGGCCGATGGTAATATTATAGCGGCGTTGTCCTAATTCCACAGGCACAATCACAGGATCACCGGTTTTGGGTGCAGAAGGATCAGTATGGTCAAAGGCTGGGGTCATAGCGACTGTCCATGGGGAATGTCATAAAAATGCGCATCTAGAGCGGTCAGAACCTTATTGACGGAATCTGGTATTTCAAGGCCGTCAGTATTAACCACTAGATCAGCTTGTTCATAAAAGGGATCACGCTGGGCAGACAATTGGGTTAGCACCTCTAGCGGATCACGGTCTTTCAACAATGGCCTGCTGGCAAAATTGCTAATTCGGCTAACCAGGGTTTCTGGTGATGCCTGAAGCCATATGGAAAAGCCTTTTTGCCGTATTGCCTCATGACAATTGGGCTGAACAAAGGCTCCACCTCCAACAGATATCACTTGAATGGGTCGGTGTTCTAGCAAGGTATTAATCTCACGCAGTTCTAATTCCCGAAACTTGTCTTCGCCATAAAGTTCAAAAATATCAACAATGCTGATGCCAGCAACCTTTTCAATTTTTTTGTCACTATCAGCATAGCCAAGGCCCAACTGTTGGGCAACAAGGCGCCCAACATTACTTTTACCTGATCCCATATGTCCGACTAGAACCAGACTTAGTTGCAGGCTCTCGGTGATATGATTGAGCTGTTGTTGCGTAATTGCCATAATGCTTTCTCGGTTATGATAACACGGATTTCGGGCATAATTGATGGGGGTGACATAACCCCTGCCCATGTGAATTTGTTTTTTGCCTCATTACCGACATAATAGCCTTATAATAGTATGCGTAAGCAAAGTCAGCAATGATCAACTGATTTGAACAGATTTGATGTGGGATAGTGAAATATGAAAATGATCACAGCAGTAACGCCTATGATCAGGCAAATGGTTTTGATCACGGCAACAGTGTTTGTTTTTCCGTTCAGTCAAAGCCTTGCCGAACCGGATACTGGCATCGTATGGCCTAAGAGCCAGACAACAGAAACCACGCAAAATGCCGTTTCGACAGAAAGTTCTGCTGAGGCTTTAGACATTACCGGCAATCTTGGTGGGGAGTCTTCTGTGATTAGTGAAGTGGCGGATGATGCATTGATTGTTTATCCAAATGCCTCTGCTTCTGATCAAGAGGAAGATGATAATGTTTCTCTTAACCCCACAAATACCATTAATCGTTCTGCGCCGACCGTAACCTTGAGCGCCAAAGATCCCAATGCTGTCAGGCTAGCCACCATTGGTGTTGAAACAAACGCGATCGGGGTTTTGGGGCGCACGA
>JAQCJL010000086.1 GCA_027593125.1 Pseudomonadota bacterium
TAGGATTAAGCTCCTGTCCAGATGCCATCACTACCCGAAGGGGTTGATGGGTGATACCGTCCAAGCGGCAAGTCAGCATAGGATTATCCACCCTGATCGTTCCTGCCCCAGTCAAAATTGCATCATGGCGTGACCGCAACAAATGTACATATTGTCTAGCCAATGCCCCAGTAATCCATTGTGAAGTGCCATCTTTGAGGGCAATTTTTCCATCTAGGGAAGTGGCGATTTTTACCGTAACGTGAGGACGCCCCTTGATACGCGTGTGATGATAGCCTGCAAGTTGATGGGCAATCGCATCAGAAAGAACCCCAGTGGTCACAGTAATGCCAGCAGAAGTCATAGCCGTAATACCCTTGCCAGACACCCTTTCATCTGGGTCTTGATTACCGATAACTACCCGGGCAATGCCCGCCGCTATTAGCGCTTCACAACAAGGAGGAGTCTGACCATGATGGGAGCATGGCTCAAGCGTGACATAGGCAGTAGCCCCTTTCGCGAGGCCACCTGCGGAGTCTAGCGCAACCGTTTCAGCATGCGGACGGCCGCCATCAGCGGTCACGCCGCGACCAACCAGAACATCATTTTTGACAATGACGCATCCCACAGAAGGGTTGGGTGCAGTTCGCCCATCGCCGCGCCTGGCCATCATTAACGCTGCTCGCATCCATTTCCGATCTGCGGCAGAAATCACATCAGACATCCTTAACACTCAATTGTCAGAAGTTGCGCCAAACAAGAAAGGTAAGGGGCTTTACTTTTCCACTTCATCCTTGACGAAATTACCAAAATCCTGCGCTTCGCGAAAGTTTCGATAAACCGAAGCATAACGAACATAAGCAACCTTGTCGATCTGGGCTAATTCTTCCATGACCTGACGACCTATTTCTTCGGTGGTTGTTTCCCCCTCACCTTGTGATTCTAGCTTGCGGACAATGTTGTTGATGCGTTGCTGAACCATATCAGGGTCAACATTCCGCTTACGAAGGGCAATATTCATGGATCGTTCCAATTTATCACGATCAAAGGGTGAGCGTTTATTATTCCGCTTAACCACCATCAATTCACGCAACTGGACACGTTCAAAGGTGGTAAAGCGCGCCTCGCACGAGGCGCATTGACGACGACGACGAATAGCTGCGCCATCTTCGCAAGGACGTGAGTCCTTAACTTGAGTATCCTGATGTCGGCAAAAGGGGCAATCCATGGGAATAACCTACAAGTTATTGATGAATGCCCCTTTTATACACAAAATCTAGTAAATTGGAAAGGCACGACAAAGATCGTGAACTTTTTTCTTAACGCTCTCTTCCACGGGACTATTATCGTTACGGTTGCTGGAAAGTCCGTCTAACACTTCACCAATCAGCAAGCCGACCTGACGGAATTCATCCTTACCAAATCCACGCGTGGTAGCCGCAGGTGTACCAAGGCGAATACCTGAGGTAACCATTGGTTTTTCTGGATCAAACGGAACACCATTTTTATTGCAAGTGATATCCGCCCGCTCCAATGAAACTTCGGAAATATCCCCAGTCAGTTTTTTAGGACGGAGGTCCACCAGAACGATATGGTTATCTGTTCCGCCTGAGACAATATCAAAACCGCATTCAATCAGAGTATCAGACAACACTTTGGCGTTAACGACCACATTATTGATATAGGTTTTAAACTCCGGCTTTAGCGCTTCACCAAAACCAGCAGCTTTGCCCGCAATGGCATGCATCAGTGGTCCACCTTGAAGACCTGGAAACATAGCAGAATTGATCTTTTTGCCCAAATCTTCATCGTTGCTAAGGATAATACCACCACGTGAACACCGCAGGGTTTTGTGAGTGGTTGAGGTCACTACATGAGCATGTTCAAGAGGGCTTGCATGAGCGCCAGTAGCAACAAGACCAGAGATATGCGCCATATCGACCATCAAATAAGCCCCGCAGCTATCAGCAATATCGCGGAAGCGTTTAAAATCGATAACACGCGGATAAGCAGAACCACCAGCAATGATCATTTTTGGTTTATGTTCATCGGCTAGACGCTGAATTTCCTCATAATCCAAAATGCCATCTTCGCGGCGGACACCATATTGCACAGCGTTAAACCATTTTCCGGACAAATTCGGGGCTGAGCCGTGGGTCAAATGCCCCCCCGCAGCCAAGGACATCCCAAGAATTGTGTCACCAGGCTTAAGCAGCGCAAGAAAAACGCCCTGATTGGCCTGCGCCCCCGAATGAGGCTGAACATTAGCCCAAGCACAGTTAAATAGTTTTTTAGCCCGATCAATTGCTAGTTTTTCAACAACATCAACAAACTCACATCCCCCATAATAACGGCGACCGGGATAGCCCTCAGCGTATTTGTTTGTCAAAATGGAGCCTTGCGCCTCAAGCACAGCCCGACTGACAATGTTTTCTGAAGCAATCAATTCAATGCCATCGCGCTGGCGCGTCATTTCATTGTCAATCGCAGAGAACAGATCATGATCTGTTTCCATCATAGGTGAATTGAAAAAGGTTTTCATTTCATTCATGTTTTTCTCCATTAAACGCTTGTGCTATTTGCCTTCGATATCCTTTACAGGCAGAACAGTCAACTTTTCTACTCTGGCGGTATGACGCCCACCTTCAAACGCGGTATCAACAAACGCATCAATGCACGCTAACGCTGTTGTTGTGCCAATTAATCGCTCACCTAATGCTATTACATTAGCATCGTTATGTTGACGAGAAAGAATCGCAGTTGTGACATCATGGCACAGCGCGGCGCGAATCCAAGGAAAACGATTAGCAGCAATTGAAATACCAATGCCACTGCCACAGACAAGAACACCAAACGCATCTGATACCGGTTTCATATTCCCAGCAAGCTTTGCGGCATAGTCAGGATAGTCGACCTTTTCGCCTTCATCAGGGCCAAGATCATGAACCATCATTCCCCGACCAGTAAGATGGGCGGCGATACGCTGACGCAAGATGGTACCAGCATGATCTGAGGCTACATATATTTCTAGCATCGCAATTTCCGCTTCTTTGATAAGCAAAAAAAATGTGTATGGGTAATCATATAAACAAAATCACAAAAAAACAGCAATAAACCATGTTTTTTTATAGTGACAAGAGCAACATTATATCCTAGTCTTTTGAATGAAAGCTGAGGTTGGGGAGGAACCAAAGCATAATATATATAAAACCTGATGGTGAGGTTAACCCCTTACCATTTTTTTTATCCTTTTCCAGCGTCAATTCTTGCCAAATCTCTAAACGAAAACCAGCCTGATTGAATAATCAACCACACAACCACCCATAATCCCATGGCAATGATCGTTGTGATCAACAATTTAATCAGGATTCTTGGCTTTTCAGGGGCTGATGGGGCATGGCCTTCTTCAGGGGCTTTTGCTGCTCTTGCGCCAAAAGGCAAGACCATGAACAAAACCCACCACCAAAGCAAAATATAAACAATTACACCTGATACGATATCCATTAAACTTGCTCCAATTCAATCAGAGTGCCGGTGATATCTTTGGGGTGGATAAATAGCACAGGTTTTCCATGCGCCCCAATTTTAGGATTGCCGTCCCCTATCACTCTTGCCCCCTCTTTTACCAGATGATCACGAGCAGATAGGATATCATCAACCTCAAAGCAAATATGATGAATACCGCCTTCAGGGTTCTTATCAAGAAACCGCCTTATTGGACTATCGTCCCCCAAAGGTTCCAACAATTCAATCTTTGTGTTGCCCAATGCGATAAAGACTACCGTAACGCCGTGTTCTGGTTGCGGCAAAGGGTCTGATAATGTTGCACCCAAACGCCCTCGCCACTCTGCGCTTGCCTTTGGTAAATCAGGAACTGCAATTGCAATATGGTTAACCCGTTCCAACATATTCCTTATTCCCCAGCGTCTAAGGCCGCGACCCGCAGAATATGCACTTGGATAACTGGCCTACGATCCGCCATAGTTTTGGATAGGCTGCGCAATGCCTTTGCCACCATATCTTCGACCTTCCTGTCATCAAAGCGAGAGGATTTGGACAAATTGTCAAACGCATCCTCAATCAGCAACATGGCTTCTGCCAGATAACTGCTGGCCTTATCACCATCCACAATGCCGTTTTGAGTTACCATCGGGCTGGCGCAAAGCTCTCCGCGCTCACTAAGCACCAGACTGGCTGTCACGGTTCCATTCCACATCATCTTTCGGCGACTTTGCATCGCCGCGCCGTGAAGCGGAATAATATCGCCGCCCTCAATTGTCATAAGCCCAGTTTCTGCACCGCCAACAACAGAGATTGGGCCGGGCGAAAGTCGGATGACTTGACCATTTTCAGGGATATGCACCTGTGGCACCTGACAATCCTTTGCCAGCAGGGCATGCGCCCTAACATGACGTGAAGTGCCATGCACAGGAATAGCAATATTTGGACGGATCATTTGATACATTGCCGTCATATCATCACGCGCCGGATGGCCAGAGACATGGATAGGCGCATCATCAGCGGTTATTACCTTTATGCCACGCATAATCAAATTGTCCTGAACCTTACCAATGGCTGCTTCGTTGCCAGGTATTTCACGCGAGGAAAACAGCACAGAGTCCCCCTCCTCCAATGAAATGAGATGATGTGTCCCCATAGCAATGCGCGTCATCGCAGAACGCGGTTCACCCTGTGATCCAGAGCAAATCAGTAAGATATTCTCCTTAGGAATAAGGCTAAAATCATCCATGGAAAGCATATCAGGCCAATCTTTGAGATAACCACAATGGCGAGCGGCCTCAACCACACGGTTTAGGGCTCTACCAACAAGCATTGGGCTTCGCCCTGTTTCTCTTGCCGCCTCAACCAAAGAGTTCAGCCGCGCTACATTTGAGGCAAAGCAAGTAACCGCAACTCTACCCTTTTGTTGAGAAATCGTATCAATCAGGCCTTGTCTTGCGGTCTCTTCGCTTTCGGTCGAACCTTCTACTAACGCATTGGTAGAATCACCTATCATGGCAAGAATACCGCTATCCCCTAGCGTTTTTAAGCGATCCATATCCGAAATCGGGCCAAGTTGTGGGTCAGGGTCAAACTTCCAGTCACCGGTATGAAAAACCTGCTCTCCCCCTGCTTGGATGATTAATCCTGCGGGATCAGGAATAGAATGGGTTAAGGCAATCATTTCCACGGTAAATGGGCCTATTGACAGTGGACGATTGTAATCAATCACCTTTAGTGGAATGTCATCTTCGAGGCCATGCTCAATAAGCTTTTGCCGCAACAGAGATAAAGTGAACGCGGTTCCATAAACCGGGCAGCGCAATTTTCTCCATAAATAAGGGACAGCCCCTAGGTGATCTTCATGACCATGAGTGATGACTAAACCTGCTAAATTAGCGGTTTTATCATCAAGAAATGTCAGGTCAGGTAAAACCACATCAATGCCCGGCATCGAATCATCAGGAAAGTTAATCCCTAAATCTACCATCATCCATACCCCATCATAATGATAGAGATTGGCGTTCATACCAATTTCACCTGACCCACCAAGTGGGGCAAACAATAGGTCTTTTTTATTCCAGCTCATAAATGGTCCTGTTGGCGTTTAAAAATTATCGCCAATCCTTTAAGGGTCAAGTTGGCGTCGTAATGATCTATGATGCTGATGGCATCGGCAAACAATTGCCCTAATCCACCAGTTGCAAGAACTGTGACTTGATCGCTAGCAATGTCCGCCTTCATGCGAGCAATAATACCCTCGACCAGACTGGCATAACCAAAAAATAACCCACTATTCATAGCCTCAATGGTGGATTTACCAATCACAGGCATATCTGTATGCCAGTGTTTGGGATCAATCAACGGTAGTCTTGCCGCAGCCTGATAAAGCGCCCCCACCGATAAGTTCACCCCAGGTGAGATCACGCCGCCGCAATATGCACCTTCTTTGGAAACATAATCAAAGGTTGTGGCCGTGCCAAAATCAATAACGATTGCCGGACGAGGATAATAATGCGATGCCGCCGCTGTGTTTGCAATTCGGTCAGCCCCAGCCTGTTCGGGTTTATCAATCGCAATCACAACACCATGCGACAGGTCATCACCCATCAAAACATATCTGGGTTCAGGCAAATAGAGTTCAGCAAAACGCTTGAGCGCTGAAAGGGTATCGGGAACGACAGTGGAAATAATAACACCGCTAATATCACTTAACGCGAAACCATGATTGGCCAGATGAAAAGATAGCCAAGCCGCATAATCATCCGCCGTTGTGGCTGATGCGGTCGCCATCCGCCATGTCAGATAGTCATCTTCAGTTTTTCGCAAGCCAAAAACGATATTTGTATTTCCGCCATCAATTGCAAGAAGCATAGTTTCCTCAATTTCCAAGTGAGGCCACAGGCCTAGCCCGTTTCACATCACCTGCGGCAAGGGATAGCATATCTCCACCTGCTAATTCTAGTCGCATTGTGCCATCCGGATTTATGCCGCGAAAGACGCCTTCTATTCTGTCATTGGTATCATCTTGAACATAAATCATTTGCCCAAGAAAGGCCGCAAGCGCCATCCATTCCTGTAAACATGCCTGAAAGCCACTAATCTGCCAGTTTGATAAGGCCGTTTCCATCTCAATGATCAGAATATCACGAAACGCATCTAAAGAGATCATTGCCTCACTTGCGGTCTCATCTTTATTTGTTTTGATGATATCTGCCAAACATATTGTGGGCCATCCCCCATCAGACACCTCAGGCGCAGATATCATATTGACCCCGATCCCTATGATCATGCCCTTTTCATGTGCCTCAATAAGGATGCCAGCTATTTTTTTTCCATCGACCAAAACGTCATTAGGCCATTTCAGGCTGATACGATTTGGCGCTATCACCTGACCAAGGGCTTTGGCTAAAGCTATCGATATCACCAGAGAAACCCCAGGCCATTCCATCATTGGGCGGCTAGGCAAAAACACTAAAGAAAGATAGAGATTACCTTTGGGTGAAGACCAAAATCGTCCATGACGGCCACGCCCCTTGGTTTGGATTAAGGCCTGAAAAGCGGTTCCAGATAAAGCGCCATCTAATAAAGCTTGTTTTGCTAAATCAGATGTGCTGGTGGCTTCGTCATAGACTGAGACCGAAATCGAAACACTCACCTTCCCCTGCCACGAAGACCACGAAAGGAACCGTGGCTTGAACCGTCTCTCTTAATAAGGATAGGACAAAGACAAATCCCATCATAATCCCGGCAGAGGTCAAGGCAATGAGAGTATTGCTGCGTGGGATATTTTGATCAATGGGTTGAGTCTCATCATCAACATACATAACCTTAACGATGCGAATATAATAAAACGCGCCGATCACTGATGCTAAAACACCCACCACTGCCAAGATGATTTGCCCAGATGCAATCGCCGCAGAAAAGACATACCACTTGCCAAAAAATCCGCCTAATGGGGGAATCCCGGCCATAGAGAAAATCAGCACC
>JAQCJL010000087.1 GCA_027593125.1 Pseudomonadota bacterium
GGATTTACTAATATTTGAACGTTAATAATATGTATGATAAGTTTGTATTATTATGAATGGCTAAAGAAAACTTATGAAAAACCTTGATCCTATCAACTATATTTCTCCCGCTATTCACGCATCAGATGTGGATAAGATTTTTAAATCCAGCTGGCAATTACTTTGCCCCTCTTCTCGACTTACAAATCGGGGCGATTATATTGCCACTGAAATCGCGGGAAACAAAGTTTTTGCTGTTATGACTAAAGACGGAATTCGTGCATTTCGCAATGTTTGCCGCCATCGCGGTGCTCGTTTATTGCCAGAAGGAACAGGGCGCTGCCAAACCATACGCTGCCCATACCATCAATGGGTCTGGCAAGAAGATGGCTCTCTTTTAAATGTTCCGTGGTGGGGGGACGATCCGGATTTTAAGAAAAGCGATTGGTCTCTTGATCAAGTAGAATTATGTGAGTGGCGTGGATTTTTATTTATCTCATTGTCGCCAGAAATATCACTTGAGGATCAACTTGGGGAACTAGAAGCTGAGCTTAAAAATGAACCAATTGAGCAGTACAAATGGGTACAAGAAGAAAAATTAGTCTTTGATGCCAATTGGAAAATCTATACTGATAATTTTGTTGAAGGGTATCATATTCCCGGCATTCATCCCAAATTTCATAGCGCAATTGAATTTGAAAAATTTGAAACTGTGGCGCTTAACGGGATGGTCAGAATGACAGCCCCGCCGCGTGAAGGGTTATTCTATCGCGGCAAATGGCTATGGATGTGGCCTAATTGGACGCTATCTCTATTTGACGGGGGCATGAACACATCACGAATTAATCCCATTAATCACCATCAAACGGAATTGATTTATAATTTTTACTTTGAAGATATTTCTGAAAAAAATGCATCTAAGCGTGCAAAGGTCATAGCTGATAACCTTGAAGTTATTCGGGAAGATTTTGAAGTCTGCAATGCTGTTCAAAAAAACTATGAGAGTGGCGGATACAGATCAGGACCGCTTTCTCCTCGCCACGAAGCTGGTGTTGCATACTTTCAGCAAAAGCTTTTAGAGGCTGGCGGCAAGTAAAAGTCTATAGACGCTAGCCAATATCCGCTGCAATCATCACTTGGCATTTAGCATTTGCTAGGTTCTCACATACTGATGAGATGCGTTTTGGTCGACCTGATAGTCCCAATGCGTTTCATTGGCTTTCATGGCCTCGTTGACAACTTGTTTTAATGGCAGCCTATCCCAAACTTCAGTAGCAATTTTTTCCAAATCAAAACGACCACCGGTGATGATGTGATTAAGATTCTGTTCAATTTCAGAATATTCATCATGCCCTGCGAGATTGTTCCATTCATCTGGATCCTCCACCAGATTAAACAATTGCGGTCTAGACCCATGACAATAGTGATATTTCCAGTCACCAAGCCTTACCATAAAGCTTGGGCGCATTATTCCTTCGCCATGATATTCTGAAATTATGGGAACGATTTCGAGGTCTTTTCCATAAACAGCCGGCAAAAGGGAGCGACCTTCTAACGGCAAAACCGGAATTTGGCCAACCACATCAATCAAAGTAGCGGGTAAATCCAACAAAGAAACAGGTGTGTTGATGGTGCGAGCGTCTTCCCCTGGAACATCAATGATCAGAGGAATTCGTGCTGACCATTCATAAAGACTACGCTTTTGGATCAAGCCTTTTTCCCCAAGCATTTCACCGTGGTCAGAGGTCACGATGACAATCGTATTATTTCGCAATCCCTTCTCATCCAAGACAGCCAATATTTCCCCTAATTTATCATCAAAATAATGGGCAAGAGCCGCAAATCCACGGCGCATGGCAATCAAATTTTCTGGAAGTCTGATTTCATCACCACGCAGATGAAGCCCGTGCCAGCGCCGAAGGGCATGGTCGAAATCTGAGTAAGTATCGTCCATATTGTCTGGATAATTAGGCAATGGAATATCTGCATTTTCATACATCTCCCAATACCTTCGCGGGACTTTATAGGGTGGGTGTGGATTGGTGTAGGATACTGTCAGCATCCATGGTTTATCTTTTGGCGCGTGGCGTAAATATTCCAGAGATCGGAAATGTGTTTCTTCATCATATTGCAGTTCTTTTGACCAACCCGGCCCTATATTTTCAGACAAATATTGCGGAACAAAATCAAAAGCTTGTTCGGTAATATCGCTATCAGAAGGTAAGGGATATGACCATATAAAGCCTGACGGATAGACATCTGTATTCAAGCGGCGTCTAAACCCATGCAGTTGGTCTGCGCCAATAAAATGCATCTTGCCTGAAAGCGCCGTATCATACCCAGCATTGGTAAGGTAATGGGCAAAGGTTGGAATAAAACTGTGATAAGGATCGCCATTATCATAACAACCTGTCGTAGACGTATAAAGCCCTGTCATAAGACAAGACCGAGCAGGCACACATATTGGGCTTGGGGTATAAGCATTTGAAAAATGAGCCGATGAATTGATCAATTTGGACAAATGATTAGTCTCTGCCCCAATTCCACCTGTCGCTTTCAGCATGAATGGCGTCATTTGATCCGCCATAACCACAAGAATGTTATATGGGTTTTGTATCGGCATGGCAGATTAATCTCCTAATCATATTCATATGGATAATATTATTGTGTATTTCGCAGCCCACTAAAACATAAATTTTTGTGGCTAAGATCATGCTTGGCAACAAAATGTTTTCGCCAGCACAACAACGCCTTTTCACCTCCGTTGATGTTTAAAGTATCAAGAACTCAGACCCATGAAAAAGTCACTTCCCCCATCTGAAGAACGCAATATCAATAGGTTACGGAACTATACTTAACTGTCAACAAGCACGATTTGCCATCCGTCTGTCAGGACCCTTGTTTTAAGGACTTATCACTGATCACAACGACTGTAATTCCATCCTCAATACCCATCCCTAGACATGCTTGAAGAATAGAGTTTGCTGATACTGGCAGCCTCACTTAAAGGCATTGCGTGTGCGTGATTTGAAAGCAAGGCCTGGTCCACAAGGTGTGTCCACATCATGAGGCAAAAGCCGTGGCCTAAGCCATAACAGACTGGCCCTCTTGCTGACCAAAAAAGGATGCCGTTTTTGGATACTCTGGCAATTCCATTTCATAAGGGATGGCGCGAACCCGTCCAGTGGCATTACCCCTTACCACCTCACCATCATAGATGTTGGGGATAGGATTGGCCGTGACCGCTTGAGCATCCTCAGCCACGTAAGTTAAGATAAACAATCGCCGCGGATCTTGCGTGAGGTTCGCACTTGAGCCATGAAGCACGCAAGAATGCATCAGACATGCATCCCCAGCCCTGCCAACACAAGGCACTGATATGTCTTTTGCGGTCTTTTCCACATCTTCAGCCACTGCACCCGTAAAGCGCCCATCCTGCCAGAGCGAATAAAGAGGTCCCTTATGGCTTCCTGGTACAAGTTGCAAAGGGCCATTTTCTAGCGTCACATCATCAAGAAAAATTAAGACCGTCATCATGTCCATATTGGTATGCGGATCAAAGGGAAAATCCTGATGATACTTCACCTGCGTTTTTGAGCCCGGCAATTTCAAATTGATCTTGGACGCATAAAACTTAATGTTTGGTGAAAATATGGCGGCTGTAAGATCCAACGCAGCGTTATTTTTTGCCACGTCCCAATAGTCTTCACTGATTTCCACAGGCGATGCAACACGCCGTAGAGCCGGAGTTTCTGGGGAATGGGTATCTGGCTGAATGTCAAATCTTGGGCGTTTGTCTATGGTTTCCCCATACGGCGCATTATGAGCACGGGATTCTTCAACCCACCCATCAAGGATTGCGGTTAGACGGTTGAGTTGATCTGTCGTGATTGCTTCAGGCAACATGACATAACCATCACGATGAAAATCATCAATCAGGCTGGGATTAATTGGCATCATGAAATTTTCTCTTCATTTCTTTTTCACCTTCATCACCGCAAAGCAGATAACGTTTTATGGTGTAACAAATCTCGCCCTTAGTAAATCACAAAAGGAATGCTGACTGAACTATGGCATCAGATTATTATGATGCTTCATCAAGGGTTTTATAGTTCATTTTTACCATTATCCCTAAACGTTATCATAATCATTCTTGACATCGAAATGCATAAAAAATTAATCTCAAAAATAATTGGATTTCCGTACGATTAAAACTAGGTTCAATGTTCAAAGTCGGTGACTAATGCGGATAGAGTGGCTTACCCTTATTCTCATCATTTTTTGTTATTTGCTGTGGCTGATAGTTGGGTTTTGGCTTTACCCTATCTCACCAATTTTGACACTTTGCATCATGGCATTATTAGCAGCGTTGCATTCTTCCCTTACCCACGAGGCGCTTCACGGTCATCCCACAAAGAATAATATTGTTAACGAAGTGCTGGTCTGTTTACCGCTATCTTTGATCTATCCCTATCGGCGCTACCGGCATACCCATCTTTTGCATCATCGCAATACCTTTCTTACAGATCCATTTGAAGATCCTGAAAGCTATTATCTTGCATGGTGGCAGTTCAAGCCCATGCCATATCCTGTTAAGCTGCTGCTTAGGGTAAATAACAGTATGGCTGGCCGTTTGATATTAGGCCCTTTTTTATCAGCACTGGCATTTATATTAAGCGATATCAGTAAGATATCTAAGCCATCGTCTTTAATCTTATTAGGTTGGGTTTTGCATCTACCCACCTGTGCTATTGTTTTATATTGTCTTTATCTTATGGGTATTCCGTTTTGGCTTTATTTACTTGGGGTCTGTTGGCCTGCCCTTTCGCTCATGTCATTACGAAGTTTTGCTGAACATCGCTGGCATGAAACACCAGAAGGACGAACAATTATTGTTGAGCACAGCCCCCTTTCATGGCTTTTTCTTCATAACAATTTGCATTTAGTCCACCACTACCACCCCAAAGAACCGTGGTATAAATTGCCGGCTTTGTATAAAAGCAATCGTGAAAAATGGCTGAAAAGAAATGATGGTTATGTTTATAAAAATTATCTAGAGTTGTGGAAAGCTTATGCCTTTAGGCCAAAAGAACCTGTGATCCATCCTGCGTTAGATAACAATTCTTAAAATGATACACGCAAGCCTTCCCATGTATGACTGGCCAGAAATCAGGAATGATAATCACGATTTTTGGCAAAAATTAAGGCAAACAGCCCTATCTCTTCATCCTGATATTTCCCTGCCAGAACAGTTAGAGGAAACATCTGCCATTGATATCATTAAGCATTGGCAAGATTTTGACTTGGTCTTTTCCCAGAGCTGCTGGGGGGTATTATCCTTGGGATTAATCAAGCATGTGGACATCTTGGGACAGCCGAATTATAGCGATTTCCCTGGTGGACGCGGCCCATTTTATCGCTCTGCGGTTATTGCTCGCGACGGTATCGCTTGTCATCCCCCAAAAACACCCTCTGCCAGTGATTTGACAAAGGTATGTGCTGGCAAGCGCTTTGCTTATAATAACAGAGATTCCCTATCAGGTTTTATTGGACTGGCCGAAGATTTAAGCGACCAAAAGACCCCTTTATCGCAAAGCAAAATAGAAACAGGAAGCCACCGTGCCTCTGTTCAAGCGATTATCAAGGGTGATGCAGATGTTGCGGTGATCGATTGCCGGTCATGGGCATTAGCGCAAGCCTATGAAGACAAAGCTGATCAGCTGATTGTGATCGGATGGACAAAAGAACGTTTTGGCCTGCCTTATATTTCAAACAAAAAGAGAGATGATTTAACAAAATCTACCTTGAAATCAGCTTTGCTAAAATTGGGGTGTTATCCCTCCACTTAGACCGTCTATTCACCAATCAAGAGGTAAGGATAAGCGGCGAAGCTGATCTATACTGATCGCATCACCATAGATGAGCATGGTAAGCCTAATCATTGGTTGAGACTATTCTGATGCGTCATCAAGAGCTTTCAGCACAGCGATCAATTTGCGATCACGCTCTTGGGCGAGATCAGCAAAATTCCTGCCCTTTTCTTCGGATTTTAGACCTTCAACTAGGATTTCGATCGTTTCAGGGTTAAGTTGAACAGAACCAAGACTGTCCCACCATCTATGAAAACTATCCCCATAGCGAGCACAAAACGTACTCATACCGCCGCCGCCACTACCAAGGCCAAAGAGCATATGCGGCCCCATTACTGACCAGCGGAGTCCTGGGCCTGCAGTCATAGCTTTATCAATATCTTCGACTGAGGCCACGCCTTCTGTAGCAAGGTAAATGGCCTCACGCCAGACCGCGGCCTGCAGACGATTAGCAACATGAGCCGGCACCTCTTTATGAACGCGGATCGTCACTTTTCCGCAAGATTCATAAAAACCTTTGGCAAAGGTTATGGCCTCTTCATCCGTCAAATCATTGCCTAGCAATTCAACAAGGGGAATAAGATGTGGAGGGTTAAAAGGATGGCCTAGCAAAAAGCGTGAAGGGTTTCGAAATCCTTTTTGCAGATCCTTAATCAACAGCCCAGACGCACTTGTTGCAATCACTGCTTCTGGCGCAATGCTTGTTTCAATGCGGGAATAGAGTTCGGTTTTTATGGGCAGTTTTTCTGGTACATTTTCTTGAATAAACTGAACCCCTTTAACAGTGTCTTCAGGGGTATCAAAAAACCTTAAACGCTTAGGATCAAAATCCACGGAAACCTGTCCTAATTCTTGCAACTGCTTCCAAGCGGTTTCAATATAGGATCGGGTTGCCGGTTCGGAATCTGGCGCAGGATCATAAGCATTGACGTGATACCCCTTTGCTAGAAAGAGACTGGCCCAACTGGCACCAATCACCCCTGTTCCCAAAACAGCTACATGATCAAAAGTATTAGTCATCAGACACCCTATTGTTAGTGCGTAAAGGAAAAGCGATTAATACAGTTCTGGACGGATAGGTGATGCCGCGGTCAAGCCGCCATCAACAGTCAAAGTTTGGCCTGTCATGAAGGCCGCTTCATCTGAGGCTAGGAAAACCATAGCTTTTGCAATGTCATCAGGTTGCCCAAATCGGCCAACAGCGTGCCGTGCCTTGGCATCTTGCTTAGCCTTTACCGGATCTTTTGCAAGCGCAAAGGCGGCGTCCGCCATACCCGTCATAATCCACCCCGGACAGATCGCATTGCATCTGATGCCATCAGCGCCATGATCAACCGCAATGGAACGTGTTAGCCCATGAACAAACGCCTTAGACGCATTATAAAGCGCCATGGATGGGTCTGAAAAATGACCACTTATCGAACCAATATTGATAATGCTGCCGCCACCAGAAGCTTTCATCACAGGAATAAATTGCCGGCATAGCCGAAACACCGCTTTGGCATTTACCCCCATCACCATATCCCAATCTTCATCACTGCTATCCGCGACTGTCTCCTCCGCCCGCCCGCCAGCGTTATTCACTAGAATATCCAGCTTACCGCCGAG
>JAQCJL010000006.1 GCA_027593125.1 Pseudomonadota bacterium
ATTTCTCTGACTAAGAAGAAACCTATCAAAATCAAATGCTTCGAAGGCTTCCCTCTTGGGACAAGGGCTAGGATGGCCTTAAGTCTGATGTGGGTCTGTGGCCAGCCTCTTGCCTGAGAGTAAAACAGGTTGACATTATACTGATATTTCGATTTTAAGACGTATCAGTTTTTAGAAAACCTTAAATGTACATTTAGCTTCCTATTGCACAGATTTCTGTTAACGCGCTTTATGTCATTGGCATTGGCGGCGCCGTAGGATTTTTGTCTGGGGTGTTTGGTGTTGGCGGCGGCTTTCTGATGACCCCCTTATTGATTTTTCTTGGTATTCCGCCTGCTGTTGCGGTTAGCACAGGCGCTAATCAGATCATTGCCTCATCGGTAACTGGGGTGTTGGCGCATTTGCGGCGCGGCAATGTGGATATTCGGATGGGCCTGCTCTTATTAATAGGGGGGTTGATCGGATCATCGGTCGGGGTATGGATATTCACAGCACTTCGTGCCTTGGGGCAAATCGATCTGACGATTACGCTCAGTTTTGTGATTCTCCTCGGCTCAATAGGCACACTCATGCTGGTGGAAAGCATACAAACCCTTAGGTCAAAAAAACGCGCCGGGGGTAAGCGCCGGAAAAAACATAAGCATACTTGGCTTCACGGCCTGCCCTTTAAAATGCGATTTCCAAAATCCCAGCTTTATATTAGCGCCTTATTACCTGTTATGGTGGGCATCGTTATTGGCATCATCTCTGCCATTATGGGGGTTGGTGGGGGCTTTATTATGATACCAGCCATGATTTATATTCTCGGCATGCCTACGGCTGTTGTTTTTGGCACCTCACTTTTTCAGATGATCATCGTGGCATCAAACATTACTTTTTTGCAATCAACCCAGACCCAGACCGTAGATATCGTGCTGGCAACCTTGTTGGTCATCGGAGGAGTCATTGGCGCACCAATCGGAGTTAAGGTTGGCTCTTACCTCAAGGGAGAACAGCTTAGGGGGCTTCTTGCCCTGATTGTTTTGCTAGTGTGTCTCAAACTTGTGTTTGAGTTAACGTTACATCCCAGAGATCTCTTTACCATCGCTATCTTAGGTTAAGCTAAGCTGGCGTTTAGCGTCATCATTCATACCATTTACCACGGATAAGATGCGTTAATCATTATCATTAAGCCCAGCACCAGCACCAGATAAGCGTGACTGTTCCGATGATGGAACATAGGTTTTATAGGCAAGTGCCGCTAATTTTTCCCAAACATCTTTAGCAACAATCAGGTCATCATAATGATCAGGGTTTGAAATTGCATCTTCACCAGAAGCGGGAAAACACGTTAAGGACATGGTCTGATTGCGGGAATCTGACAGGATCGTCCAGTTCGTACAGCCTGTCATGGTTACCCTAGCTTTATGATTCTTGCCATCCACAGAGATCTGAAAGACGCTGTTATATTGGCCCGCCGCTACACCCAGCAGCCCTAATAGCAACACCCCATCCGAAACATCTGACATCACAACACAGCCATCATCAGGGTTGGCGATAAGCCAATCTATCGCGGCAATCCCCTCAATAGCCGGACGCGGTGAAGAAAGCTTAAGCTGATCTTTCGCCTTAGTCATAACGAGTGGGGGTGCAGTATCCGTTGCCGCCAGCATAGCCTCAGCAATAGCGCAACCATCCTGTCCATGCCGTGCCAACCATACCACCGCCGCGCCAATATCTGTGGCGCGGTCATGATCAAGCCCAATGGCTAGACTCGCCTTTCGGATTGTATGATGGATTTCGTTGGCTGACACCATCATGGCTGCGTTACGCCTCAGACGGTGATAGCACAAATATCCAGTCATCCAGTTCTGCTAATCGTGATGCAGCCAGATCAGGTTCGGTTTCCGCCATCAGATCAGCTGCTGTTGGGGCACCCTGATAAAGCGTGATCCGTGTCCAACGATCTGATTTCGGGTCAAACTTGCTGGCCCCAAAAAAGGATAATTTGCACCGCAACAGATCAATCGGCCGGCACGCATCACCGACCAGGTTATCTCTGATTTCTGCATAGGGATAAATAGCTGTGGTCTGAACTCGCCTAACAATATGCCGCAAATCTGGCCGCCCCATCAATAGCTCCGCCACAATCTGATGATCTGGCAAATCCGTAATGGCTGATTTTAGCGCCCCAACATAACGCGGAATGTTAAAGGGCATTTCCAATTCTTGCCCTGGCTCTTCGTAACGGCGGCCCAGCCTTGGTTCTAATTTTTCTTCTGAGGTGTACCAGAAATGCGCATCAGAGGTTTCCGCAGACCTATCAACCGCATCCACCCAACGATAATGATCATCTAAAATATGCCTAAGTTCAGCAATGGTCATGCTAGGGATTAGCTTTGGTGTGTGGGGATTAGCCATACAATCCACCAACCCATCCACTTGATCGGGTATCAGTTCAATCAAAAGGGATACCATCAATTCTTGAGTTTCCAACGAATAAGAAGCGCAACGCGATACCACGTCTTTGAACGGGTATTCTTGATTAAGCGGCCTCGCGGAAATATCAGCTTTCAGTTTTGCTAATTCTTCTCGCAAGATGATGATCCTATCCATCTGAATCTGATCTTCAACCTGCCAATCATGACAGCTATGATAAGCTCGATCCAGCAAGGTTTCAAAACGGTGATACTGGTCATCATTAATACAAGGGACTGACTGCGTGCGCGCGAATGCCACCTCACGCGCCATAATCCAACTATGAAGCAAGGCAGGATGATTCACCAAGAACGGCGCCATGCCAAGACCGGTTGAATTCCCAATACCAAGATAACGCCGATAGGATGGGGCAAGCCCTATTGCTGCTTCACCAGAAATCTGACGGGCGCAGTAATCAGCTAAGAAAAGTGTAAACTCTCTGATTAAAAATACGGTAAGCATTTCCGCCTGAAAAGGCCCTTCAAGACCGGGGCGACCAGCAATGCGATCGCGATCAGCAATACCAAACTTGCCATTACCGTAAACCGCTGTGGTACGCATCAAATACCCAATGGCCTTGATTTGTTGCAAATCTGGCTGAACCCCAGATGCCAAACTTTCAACCACATGATGAAAAAGCCGTAACGATTTATTGGCTCTAGACAAGGTCAGCACTTTATGATGATAGCGTCCGGCTTCTTGTTTGGTCACTTGATCTGCTAATGCGGTGATATCTTCTTCAGTTGGGATACCGTCAAAAAGACAGAAACTCGCATCCCATTTGGTGGCGATAACCCTATCCGTTCTCTCATCCGCGTTAAGAGGACGGCTGTAAGCGATCAGGGAATAATCATAACCAGACACCGGCAGGGTCAACACCAAATGCCCATATCCATCCGCATCAAGGGCACAAACCGGCATTGTTAGGCTGGCGTTCTCTTTGGCAATACGGCGAATAAAACTGCGCATAAAGCTCAACCTGTGGGGGAAAAATGACCCTAACCGTGCCAGCGTCATCACCACATCAGGATGCCGCAAGTCAGGCAAAGGCCTGCCGCAAGCGTTGGCCTGAGTGCCATTAGGTGTGTTCGTATCAGCCTTACCCAACTCCATGTGGGGTGGTGTTATGGCGTTACTCATTGATCCATTCCCAAAAAACTATCATCATAAAACTTTAACCAATTAAGACCCATAATGTCATTAATTTCTTCGGCAGAAAACCCTACCCCAGCTAGACCTTTTTCTAAATTTGGAAAATCGCGAATGCCTTCAAACCAAGAAGGCTGATCCGGAAAGCCTGCTTGATCGGCACTGCCCTCGCCATAATCCAATTCCCTGGACCAGCGCCCATTTCGCATCCATGTGACAACACTGTCAGGCTGATTTTGGCAAAGATCAGAACCAATGCCCAAAGCCTTAACCCCATAGCGCTCAGCCGCTTCGGCAATCATGGTGCAGAAACTTTCTAGGCTACACGCGCTCCCATCTTTGAGATGATGGGGGTAGAGAGAAAATCCGATCATACCACCTTGATCAGTTAAGGCTTTGATGATGTCGTGGGATTTGTTGCGCCGCGCTGGATGCCACCATGATGGATTAGCATGGGTGATTGCAATCGGCCGGGTTGATAATTCTATGGCCTCAAAAGTGGAACGATCAGCAGAATGACTCATATCCACGACCAGACCAACGCGATTCATTTCGGCTATCGCCTGTTTCCCAAATCGCGTTAGACCGGGGTCTTCGGCTTCGTAACATCCCGTGGCCAGGAGCGATTGGTTGTTGTAGCTCAACTGCATAAATCTGCCGCCCAACTGATGCAAGATTTCAATCAGGCCGATATCATCTTCCATTGGTGCGCAATTCTGAAATCCATAGAAAATGGCTGTTCGCCCTGTGTCATGGGCAAGGCGCACATCATCACCTGTTCTGCCATGCATCAATCGGTCAGGATGGGTTTCGATATACCTGTTCCAGGTGATCATGTTTTCCACTGTCTGACGAAAGTTTTCATGATAACAGATGGTGACATGAACGGCAGACAATCCTGCTTCAGCCATTTCAGAAAACAATTCAGGCGACCAATTTGCGTATTGCAAATTATCAATTCGAATGGGTGTCTGCGTTGTCATATCGTCATCCTTTTGATGATCATGCTGGTGATCGAGGGCAATGGGAGAATCAAGCGATAACTCAAGCCATCACTATGGCAAAATTAACCGCCCTTCACAAGGATTGGGTATCAATTCTTTGGACAGTCTTGTCGTCTCGCGCTAATTTAATCCCAAGTTGAATTGATGGATCGTTCCTTATGGATGGAATGGGACATCCCTATCATTACTAGGGTTGATCGTGAGGCAGAGCATGATACGCAAACTCATTGCAGAATGGTTAGGCACATTTTTCCTGCTCGCTACAGTGGTCGGGTCAGGCATCATGGCGGAACAACTGGCAGGTGGAAATATGGCGATTGCCCTTTTGGGAAACACTATTCCTACTGGGGCTATTCTCTTTGTTTTAATCACCATGTTTGGGCCAATATCAGGGGCACATTTTAACCCAGCTGTCAGCCTGAGCTTTATGATCCAAAAAGCAATCTGCCCGGCTAAGGCAAGCGCTTATGTTTTGGTTCAGATCGTTGGCGGCATTATGGGGGTGATGGCGGCACATATTATGTTTTCTCACCCTCTGATTGATCCCTCTACTACGATGCGATCTGGCATTGGCCAATGGACGGGCGAATTTATCGCCACCTTTGGCTTGATTGGCACTATCTTGGCCTGCATTAAGGTACGGCCTGATTCTGTTGCTACAGCGGTTGGTCTTTATATCACTGCCGCTTACTGGTTCACTTCATCAACCTCATTTGCCAATCCAGCGGTAACCATTGCGCGCAGCCTTTCTAATACCTTTTCCGGTATCTACCCCGGTCATGTAGCAAGCTTTATTGTGGCACAGCTGATCGCCGCTATTCTGGCCACTTGGTTTTTTGGCTGGCTGCTTATTGATCAGGCATCACCGAAACTAGACGAAACATCATCAGAGAAAAGGGGACAAGGATGACCTTTGTCGTTTATCACAATCCCAATTGTGGAACTTCACGCAACACCGTTGAAATGATCCGCGCCGCCGGGGAGACGCCAGTTGTGATTGAATATCTCAAAACAGGGTGGACGAAGCCGCAATTATTAGGTCTTTTTGCTGCCGCAGGTTTAACCCCGCGCATGGCGCTTCGCACCAGCAAATCCCCTGCAGAAGAACTTGGTTTGTTGGACGATACGGTAACCGATGATGCTTTGCTTGATGCCATGGTTGCTCATCCCATTTTGGTGAACCGTCCCATCGTCTGCTCCCCAAAAGGGGTCAGACTTTGCCGTCCTTCAGAAACCGTCAATGATTTGCTTCCTGATACTTCATCTTAGCGCTGGTGCTATGCCGCATATCAGCTAAGCATTTTAAGACAGGCATCAGATAGGCGTTTTGCCCATAGGTCAATATTAACATCTTTTCGCAACTGATCATTTCTGACCTCAATCAGAACTTGCGGCACCCCTTTAGGCTCAGCATGCTGGATCACAAACCAGTCGGTTTGGTCATCCACCTGATAGGGCTCATTAAACCCAATGATTAAATCAGGATCATCTGCTAAGATGAACGCCGCCATTTGCCGCGCATAAACCCCACCATTTCGATAGAGAAAACTCATATGCCATGGGCGGGAAAACCCATCCATTTCAGCGGTAAAGCTGTGAATACAAACAACAAGCTTTATCTCTGGTCGCGCCATTTCACGGCGGCAGAGGTTATCATAGGGTTGAAAAATCTCATCCACACGCGCCTGTTTTTCTGCCGCGCTCAAGCCTATATTTCCTGGTATCGGGACATGGTCACTTTCCTCACGGATCGATTGTGGGGATAATGGCCTGCGATTACAATCAATGACCAAGCGGCTATAATTTTGCCATATCAACCCGGCGCCAAGCTGATCTGCTATTTTTCGGGAAAGACTGGCGCCGCCTATATCCCAGGCAATATGCTGCTGTGATAAATCAAAATCAGAACTAAACCCCAACCTATCCAACCGCTTTGGGATAGCAAGCCCAGCATGTTCACAAATGATGAGAATCTCTGGCCGCTGGGTTGGGGCGAGATATCCCGCCGGTGGAGGATCATCCGCGTGAAGAAGGTTGTTTTGATGTTCTGACGATAAGGACATGATCATAAGGCCATTCTGATAACAGGTTGAAAACATTTTGCGAAGATTTGGCCCATGGCGTCAATCCCGAAAACATTTCAACATATCACGAGATCACAATTCATCACATTTCGGCCCAATCATCGCAACATTACTAATTTGTAATCATCCTTTTATTGGCGCAAGTGAGAAAGGGTCACCGTGATGTGGTTTCGAGTTTATTATTTTTTTTCAGTCATGATAACAGTGGTGTTAGGGGGCGGCTTGGCCCATGCCCAGACTTGCCCAGATCTAAAATCTGCAAGCCAAATATCTGGTTTTAATCTGTCCCATTTCGAAGATAAAGAATGGGAAATTACCACTGAAGGTGGGTTTTTCTATGTCCATTTTGATCCGGAATATTGTCTCTTTGTTTTAAGGGCAAGGATGGGTGATCATGGCATGGAAAAGATAGCGATGGTGAATGACTGGAATCAAGAACAAGCCATTTCAACCGCTTATATCAAAGATGGGGGGTTATGGTTGCGGTCATCGGCCTATTTGCATAACGCAAGTGAGAAATTGCTCGCTGCCAACCTGTTTATTTTTGATATTATGGCGCAAGAATTCTCAACAACTTTAAAGCAAGATATGAAAAAGAAAACCGCACTTTAGGATGTTATCATCAAAATAAGTGAAATTTTCTATCATTACGATTACATAATTTAAAGGTAGACCGCTCCTCTAAAATTAGTATGATAAATCAATAAGATAATATTTTAGGGGGGTATCGTGCGACTAATAGGCGTTGATGTAGGCGGAACATTCACAGATGTGGTTTTTTTTGATGCAGATAAAAATACCACTCTCACTCATAAAACCCCAACTACCCCTCAAAACCCCTCACTCGGGGTGATGAATGGTATTAATGAATTGTGCCGCCGCTTTTCTATTGATCGGAAAACGATTAATCATATTTATCACGGCACCACCACCGCTACGAACACCATGTTGGAACATGATGGCGCAGAATGTGGCATGATCACCAACGAAGGCTATCGTGATATTATTCATATTGGACGGCATCAACGGCCTCAACATTTCTCTATTCAACAGGAAATTCCTTGGCAAGATCGCCCCCTTGTAAAGCGGCGTTGGCGTAAAACGGTTGCGCATCGCATCACACCGCCAAGTGGCGAGGTGTTAACCCCACTAGATGAAGATGGTGTTCGAGCTATCGCCGCGCATTTCAAAGAAAACAACATTAGATCAATTGCCATCTGTTTTCTTTTTGCCTTTCTTGACCCTAGGCATGAGCATCGCGCTCGTGATCTGGTGCTTGAGGTATATCCTGATGCCTTTGTGACCTGCTCATCAGATGTCTCACCTCAGTTCAGGGAATTTGAACGCTTCACCACAACAGCGATCAACGCCTTTATCGGACCGAAAGTTCGGGACTATGTGACCATGCTTGAGGACAGTATTGCCAAAGAAGGATATGGTGCTGATCTCCATATCATGGGTTCAAACGGGGGGCTTGCCACCTCATCCATGGTTGCGGAACGCCCTGTTTTGACAATCTTAAGCGGCCCTGCCGCCGGGGTAATGGGCGGGGCGTGGTCAGGGGGCCAATCTGGCAGACATTCTTTAATTACCTTTGATGTTGGCGGGACTTCTGCTGATATTGGCATTATTCAAAACGGGCAATTTGCCGAAGCCTCGCCACGTGACACTTGGATTGCTGGCTTTCCTTTAATGGTGCCAATGATTGACATTCACACAATCGGTGCAGGTGGCGGTTCTATTGCCTTTAAGGATAAGGGAGGGGCTTTCAAAGTTGGGCCCCGTTCCGCAGGGGCAAGACCGGGGCCTGCCTGTTATGGATTTGGTGGGGATTTGCCAACTGTCACTGATGCCAATCTTGTTTTAGGCAGACTTGACCCAGATAATTTCCTCGGCGGCGAGATGAAACTTGATCTGGCAGCATCAACAAAAGTCATTGATAAGCTTGCTAATGAGCTTGGCATGGAACGCCATGCTTGCGCCGAAGGGATTACCACGATTGTCAACTCTGCTATGGCAAACGCTATTCGGTCTCGCACGGTGCAAAGAGGCTTGGACCCGCGTGAGTTTTCGCTTATGGCCTTTGGCGGTGGTGGCCCACTCCAAGCCTGTGAGGTGGCCGCCTTGCTTGCCATCCCTGAGGTGATTGTACCTCCTCACCCTGGAATTACTTCGGCTATTGGTTTGCTAACCACTGATATCAAATATGATGCTATTCGCACCGCGTTTCAGGTTTCCGGACAAGTTGATCATAATCGGGTAGAAACCATGTTTAGCGAAATGGAGAGCCAATTAGCCCATCAGTTCGATGCTGATAACATTTCAAAAGATAAAGTCCGCTTCATGCGTTACGCGGATATCCGCTATGTTGGCCAAGGTTATGAATTGCGCGTCAAGATCGATAGTGATTGTTTTGATGCAGTTGCTGAAGACGCTTTATTTGCACAGTTTGAAGACCAACACCAAACAGAATATGGCAGATCATTCCCGGATAGCCCAAAGGAAATTGTCAATGTTCGGGTATCAGGTATCGGTGTTTCAACCAAATTGGAAAAACAGGATAAACCCCAAGCTGATCAAAAGGATGACGCTTTGCTCAAGACCACGGAATGTGTGTTCCGGATGGAGGCAGAGCTAATCACCGCGCAAACAAATATCTATGATCGTTCAAAAATGCCCCCTGGATCAGAATGGGAAGGTCCCGCAATTATCCTGCAACAAGATACTACTACCGTTGTTCGTCCAGGTGACCGTTTCCGGATTGATGACAATGGCAACATGTTAATTTCGATTAACATATAACAGGCGTAATGGAGAGTATGGCTATGACAAATCTATCTGCATCCCCCACCAGCATTGATCCCGTTACCGCTAGTGTTATCCAAGGTGCATTGCAAAATATTGCGATTGAAATGGGCTACAAATTAATGCGGATGTCTTATTCGTCGATTATTCGGGAATCCGAAGATTTTGGCACTGCACTAACTGATGCTACGGGAAATCAGTTGGCAGAATCCGTGCAATCCACCCCGTTACAATCAGGGCCAATTCCCGGTTATGTGCAAAATGTGATCAAAGTGTTTTCAGAGCGCGGTGTCAGTTTTAAACCTGGTGATGTGATTATGCATAATGATCCCTATGGCGGCGCGAGTCATGGCCCAGATATCGCGCTTATTGTGCCAGTCTTTTATGATAATCAGTTGATCGGGTTTTCCGGAACAACCGCGCATCATCTTGACGTTGGCGCGCTTAGCCCTGGCAGTTGCGGCATTGTTGACGCTATTGATGTCTATGCCGAAGGGTTGCAATTCAAAGCTATTAAAGTTTACGACGGCGGCGTCCGAAATGAAGCGGTTTGGCAAATCCTCAAAGATAATGTTAGAGCCCCCGGCATGGTGGTTGGGGATATGGAAGCTCAAGTCGCCGCCTGTCAGATTGGCGCTGATCGGTTCATTGATCTGGTAGATCGTTATGGCCTTAAGGCTGTTAATGATGCCAGCGAAGCCTTGATGGATTACTCTGAACGTTTGATGCGGCAAGCCATTAAAGATGTGCCTGATGGGGTATATCATGCCACCACCTGCATTGATGGGTTCCTTGATGATCCTGATCGTCGTGACCTCCCCCTCGCCGTTACCATCACCATCACCGGAGATGAGATGCTGGTGGACTTGACAGGAACCGCACCACAAGTTTCCGATCGCCCTATTAATATGCCCTTAATTGGAACGGTTGATATTTCCATCTGGCTAACCATTCGGTCGGTTTTGTTGGATTCAGATATTTACGGATATATTCCCCAGAACTCAGGATTAACGCGTCCTATTAAACTGCATGTTCCACGCGGGTGTCTTGCTAATCCAATTTTTCCAGCCCCTGTTATCGCACGCTTCACCCCTGGCAATCAGTTGGCAGATACGGTGATGAAGGCCCTAGCCGAAGCGGTTCCTGAACAGGTCTCAGCAGGAATAGGCAACCTTAAGGTTATTGCTTTTTCTGGGCTCAAAGAAGAATCCCACTGGGTGCATATGGAAATCTTTGAAGGCTCTTACGGGGGGCGGTTTAACCGCAATGGCATGGATGCAGTAGATACGCTTTATGCCAATACCCGTAACAATCCGATTGAGGATATTGAAAGCCATTTGCCTATGCGCGTGACACGCTACGAACTGCGTGAGGATACATCAGGAGCAGGACGAACACGTGGTGGGCTTGGCGCCTGCCGAGCGTTTCAATTTCTTGAACCTGGTGGATTTTCAGTTGAAGGCGAAGGCCACCGTTTCGCCCCATGGGGGTTTCGAGGAGGTAAAGATGGTCAGACCGCTGAACTGCATCTGATCCATGCGGATGGTAAATCCGAAGCCCTAACATCCAAAGTGCCTTATCATACGACTGAAATCGGCGATACTTTCTTTGCTATTGGGCCATCAGCAGGGGGTTATGGTGATCCGGCTGAGCGCGACCCAAAGGATATTCTCGAAGACGTTCTGGATGAACTGATCAGTGTTGAATCTGCAGAACGTGATTATGGGGTTGTTGTTCGCAACGGCAAGATTGATGATGAGGCCACCAGAAAGCTGCGCTCAACATGACTAGGCGCTTGATTGGTGCGGCCGCTCAGATGGGGCCAATTTCACGAAACGAAACGCGGGAAAGCTGTGTTCGCCGAATGTCTGAAATGATGCGTGAGGCCGCGGCAAAAGGGGCTAGGTTTATTGTCTTTCCCGAATTGGCATTGACCAGTTTTTTCCCTCGCTGGGTGATTGATGATCGTGCGGAATTGGATCAGTGGTATGAAGACCAAATGCCAAATCCTGTGGTCAAGCCGTTGTTTGATCTGGCCACCGAATTAGGCGTTGGTTTCAATTTTGGTTATGCTGAAAAAATCGTAGAAGACGGCAAAACTCGATATTTCAACACCGCAATTCTGGTAGATGCTAGTGGCCATATTTGCGGCAAATATCGTAAAGTGCATTTGCCGGGGCATAAAGAACCCCAACCCGGACGACACCATCAGCACCTTGAAAAACGCTATTTTGAACAAGGCAATCTGGGTTTCCCTGTCACCCCCATGATGGATTGCCGCATGGGAATGCTAATTTGCAATGATCGTCGCTGGCCTGAAGGGTGGAGAGTTTTGGCTTTGCAAGCAGCAGAGCTTGTCTGTCTTGGTTATAACACCCCGAATGATCATAGTGGTTTTGCCGAGGTCGATGCCTTAGCTGATTTTCATCATGTCTTATCAATGCAGAGTGGGTCTTATCTCAATTCCGTTTGGTCAATAGCCAGTGCAAAATGCGGCAATGAAGAAGGCTCATCCATGATCGGAAACAGCGTTATTGTTGCCCCATCAGGTGAGGTCATTGCCCAATCAGAAACCCTTGAAGATGAGGTCATATGCGCAGACATGGATTTAGACATGGCTACCCAATACCGCCAGACCTTTTTTGATTTTGCACGCCACCGCGCGCCAGAATGCTATGGCCTCATCACTCATCGCAAGGGCAGTTCACCTGACCCTGACGACAGTTAAGCCCAACGATCCTGGCTTTACGCTGTTTTTACTTTTGCTTTGTCAATTCATAAACAGCGGAATCAGTTAGCGTAAGCTTCCAGTTCGGATCAATCACCAAAGTCGTGGTTTCTTCCTCAATCACCGCAGGCCCCATAATATGATCGCCAGCACCAAGTTTTGAGCCATCATAAATCGGGGTTTTCATCCGGGCGCCATCACTGGAAAATACCACTTCGCGTGATCCTGTTTTTGCGGTATCCGCACCATTACCCTTAGCTTGCTTCATCCGTTCAGGACGATCAATTCGGCCAACGATGGTGCTTTCCACGTTCACAACCTCAATGGCGCTATGACGTTCGGAATACATATAAAGCTCTTCATGGCGTTCATGAAACGCTTCTACTAATGTGGAAATTGAACTAGGCGTGATATCAAAGGCGCCGACTTCAACCGTACATTCATGAACCTGTCCGGTGTAACGCATATCCAGCGTTCGGGTGATATGAATATCGTTTTCAGCAAACCCATCTTTATTAAGCTGTTCACGGCCCCGCGTTTCCAGCCCGTCAAAAAGGCCTTGCAGGGTAGCATCGACATTTTCACTATCCAGCCGGTATGGTGCTGGTGCCATGAAATTGTATTTCACATCCGAAATAATCTGCCCATAGGCACATAGCCCTGATGCCAATTTCGAAATCAGAATGCGGTCAATGCCAATCTCATTAGCGAGTGCTGTGATATGTGCGCCCGTGGCCCCGCCAGCACCCATCAGAACAAAATCACGAGGATCATATCCACGTTCCACAGAAACTCGGCGGATGCCATTTACCATATTATTATTGACGATGGTGAACATGCCATAGGCAGCACGTTCTAAGGATAATCCTAACGGCTCACCAATATGGGTCATGATGGCATTAACGGCTTTATCATAATCAAGCTGAAGCCGGCCACCTACTAACCCTTCGGGGCTTAGATATCCAAGCACCAGATTAGCATCTGTGGTTGTGGGCATATCGCCGCCCTTGCTGTAACAGGCGGGTCCAGGTTCAGAACCAGCAGATTGCGGCCCCATTTGCAACAGACCCATTTCATCAATCCAGCCGATTGATCCCCCGCCGGCACCAAGGGTTTCCACCTGAATCATAGGAATACCAATGCGGTAGCGCAGGAAATCAATATTCTTATTCACATTGGCCTTGCCATCATGAGCAAGAGTAATATCGAATGATGTGCCGCCCATATCAATGGTGATGATGTTTTTATCACCCCAAGGCTCAGCAATAAATGTTGCCGCTTGTGGGGCAGATGCTGGCCCAGAATTGATCGCATAAACAGCTTGATTAGCTACTGTTTCCCCTAGGGCCAGGCCGCCATTTGATTGGAAAAACCGAACTGGCTTTTCTGATCCTAGCGATTGAAAATAGTCATCAATAGCCCCAACATATTTTTGCAAAATTGGGGCAAGATAAGCATTCACTAACGCCGTTGATGTACGGGTATATTCACGCACCTGTGGGTAAAGTTGGCTGCCAACCGTTAGATGCACTTCGGGC
Source organism: Pseudomonadota bacterium (assembly GCA_027593125.1). Lineage (GTDB taxonomy): Bacteria > Pseudomonadota > Alphaproteobacteria > Puniceispirillales > UBA1172 > UBA12202. The sequence goes on from JAQCJL010000006.1 coordinate 13,766, forward strand.
AACATTTCTCGGACAATTTCTGCTGCGCGATTTTCATGTTCAGGATGGAGAACAGACCAAACAAAAGACACCACAACAGACTCGACGGCTTCTTTCTTAAACACTTCACAAGCGGCGCGGACATCGTCTTCGTTCATAGGGATGCGCACCTCACCGGTTGAGATGACACGCTCATTGACACCCTTACGCAAATACCGTGGGCTTAGCATCACTGCAGGCGGATAATGCGGATCATAACGATAGCCGTCTTCTTTGTGACCCAGACGAATTTCAATCGAATCTTCGTGGCCTTTGGTACAGATCAGCCCTGTTTTGGCGCCACGATGCGTGATCAACGCATTCAATCCAACAGTTGTCCCATTGATACATAAATCTGATTGTGACACCAGATCAGTTGCAGAAACCCCGGCTCTGGCTTCGATTTCTGCTAGCCCATTGCGGATCGCCTCTGTCGGATCATGCGGTGTGGATAACACCTTAAACAGCTGAACATCGCCATCAGGCTTGGATAAAATAAAATCGGTAAAGGTGCCGCCAGCATCAATTCCTAAACGATATTTCTGCGCCATTTTCTTCTCCTCTACCTAAGCGTGTTTTGCACGAAGTGCCTGCGTTGCCGCCGCATCAACTTGCAAATTCTTAAAATCAGAAAACACAACGCCATAATCCATTTTAGCGCCTTTTTCGCTCACCAGGCCATTTCGGGCATCTTGAACCACGCGATCAATTTCGCGTTCAAAAGGATTGCCAAACCCGCCACCACCAGGATTCATGTTGGCAGCTTTTTCCCCGGGCATGATCTGTTCAATCACATTTTCTTTAATGATCTGTTCTTTGCCATCGCGGGTGATCCGCAAACGACCGACTTTAGCTTCAACAAACTCGGATTTTGCGCCCCCAGCCCCCATGGCAGGAATACGCCGGCCTTCGCCAAAGGTGATCATCGTCATTGGTTTATCAAGCGGTTCCACTTCCCAACACGTTCCTGATCCCCCACGAAACTTTCCTGCTCCACCAGAATCTTCCATCAAGGAATACCGGTGAATAATGATAGGATAGGAATATTCCAACATCTCAATATCCCCAGAGGTAAGGGCCCCAAAACAACATTCTGGGCCAACCGCATGCCAGCCATCTTGTTCAGATGTTGCCCCGGCCCCAGAAATAATACTGGCAAGCACCATGGTCACATATTCTTCATCATGGCGCGTGTCCCATCCCGCAATATTACAGCCATTTGCATGACCCCAAGATGCTGATACCCGATCTGGTGCGGCTTGTTCAAAAGCCAACCGGACCGCGTCTGTCAGGGTTTCCATAGGTGTGGTCGTGCAATTGGCATGAGGCGCCGGTGATTTTGCATTACACAGCGTTCCCTTTTCCCCCATATCTACCGTGATACACCGATATAACCCTTCGTTATATGGCGGCGGCAATTGGGCAAACATCATGAGCCCTAGATAAACACCTGAATAAGAATTCCCTTCGTAAGAATTGATAAAATAGGGAACTTGCGGTGGACTATCTATGGTAATGTGGCAAGTATCACCCTTGATATTAACCTCAGCTGAGATGTCCATATCGCCAAAACCATGGCCAGCATCTTCAAGGGTTGCAACACCGTGGTAGACCCCATCAGGCACTTTTTTAATCATAGAACGCATATGATTTTCAGCCATAGCGAGCAACTCATCAATACAATCTAACACCACCTGTTTGCCATATTTTTCCAGCAAATTGGTTAGATTTCTTGCCCCAACCTTGCAGGCCCCGATCAAAGCGTTAAAGTCACCCTCTTGATCGCGTCTGGCACGCATATTGGTGAAAAGCATATTGAGAATATCATCCCGAGGGACACCTTTATCCCAAATTTTAATAGGCGGTATGCGTAAGCCTTCAGCATAGATTTCGGTTGCCGCCGGATTGTAACCAGCCGGAACTGGCCCACCAATATCGGTCAAATGCCCTTTACACACTGTCCAGAACACCAACTCACCTTTAAAAAAGACCGGATAGTACATGCAGGTATCAATGATGTGTGAGCCAGCATAATCAGGATCGTTGTGAAGGATCAAATCCCCTTCATAAATCTTGCCATCAAAAAATTTATTAACGGCTTTCATGGCGGGGATAAGCGAGCCTAAGTGAATAGGAATATCTTGTCCCTGAAGAATCATTTCAGGATCACTGTTAAACAGTGCGGTCGAATAATCATGTGCCAGATTGAACACACTTGATCGCGCTGTTTTTTCCAGTGTTAGTGTCATTTCACGCTGAGTAGTTTCAAGCGCTCCACGCACCACTGAAAGGGTGATTGGGTCAATATCCTTACCACTATAACTCATGGCTTATCCTCCTCCTTGTTTTGGCTTAGCTCATTGATGCGCGTAGCTTCTCCGTTGCGGACTCATCAACTTGCCAACCATAGCCATCATCGACTTCGGTCATCACGACGCCGTAATCATTACGCGCTTCATCAACGCTAATGATATCGTCGAGCACATCATCAAGCACTTTGGCTGTGTCGCGTTCAAGCGGGCTGCCAAAGCCGCCTCCTGAAGGTGAGATATAAGACACAACATCACCTTCTTCGGTTCTCAGCCCTGAAAACTTGGCATATTCCTGACGGACGTTTGACGGGTCTTTAATATTATAGATTTCCATCTTTCCGACCGCACCCGGCTTTCCACCAAAGGCGCCCCATGGGGCATCCAGATGACGATCGGATTCATGTGTCATAAATCCAGGGGTGAGATAGCGTTGTGATTTAACAACCCCTGCTCCACCACGGAATTTACCTGCTCCGGGAGGGGCATCGTCTCTGATCTCATAGCGGTCACAAATCAAGGGCAGATGCATACCAAGGTCTTCTAGCGGATTGTTTCTTGTGTTCCGCATCAATTCTTCGACGGTATCCACACCATCAGAATATGGTCTACCCCCTGTGGCGGCTTCGTTCACCTCAAGGAACACCCAATAATCACCACTTGGACGCACCCCTGAATATGCCGCAAAGGAAAGAGTTGCCGCATTTCCAGCAGTTGATTTTTCAGGGATCACTGGGCTTAGTGCCTTAATCACCAAGTCAGCCATACGCTGAATCTGACAGAAACGAGCTTCGGCGGCGGCAGGGGCAATGGGGTTAAAGATAGACCCCTTTGGCGCCGTCACCTTAATGGGGCGGAATGATCCTTCATTCTGCGGCACATATTCTTCTAATGTATACGTATCAAGCAACATCGCCCGGAAGACGAAAAATGCCGCCACCATTGTTGAACCATCATATGGGACGTTGAAAGCGGTTGGCACCTGATCTGATGAACCGGTCAGATCAACCTCAACATCATCGCCCTTAATTCTGACACATACCTTAATTGGCAATGTTTTGTCACGGTTACGGCCGTCATCATCTAAAAAGCCTTCGGCAAAATATTCACCATCTGGAATTTTAGCGATTTCCCGCCGCATCAACCGCTCTGTGTAATCCATTAGCTGATTACATGAAGCAATCACATCATCCTTACCATATTTTTCGAGCAATTCTTCAAAACGCCGAACCCCTAGCTCTGCTGAAGCGATCTGAGCTTCGAGGTCACCCATCACTAACCCGGGCACGCGTGTGTTATCACGAATATATTTCCACATGGACTCGACTCGCTTGCCGCCCTCAAAGAGTTTAACAGCATCAAGCAACATTCCTTCTGCCCACATATCCGGCACATCAATAATCAGCCCGGGTGTCGCCGCACCAATATCAACATGGTGTGCGGTATTTGCAGAAAATCCGACTAACTCACCTTTATAAAATACCGGCATAACAACCGCGATATCCGGTGAGTGCGACGCCCCTTTGTAAGGGTGGTTATGCACAACGCAATCACCCGGCGCCCATCCATCAAGAGGAATAGTTTCTGCAATCCCGCGGAGATAGCCCGGCAATGAACCAATATGCATTGGCGTGGAATCAGACTCGCAAAGCGTGTTGAAATCAACATCAAACAACCCTGCCCCTAAATCCTGACTTTCGCGAATAATGGAAGAATAACTCATCCGGTAAAGCACGTTACCCATTTGTTCAGCGATGGAATGCAAGGCACCACCGATGACCTGTAAGGTAATTGGATCAATTTCTCTAGTCATGTTTTAATCTCCATTCCCTAAATCAGTTTTTTTCAATCAGAATATCGCCAACTTCTAAAATAGTGGCTGTATAATCTGGTGGAATAATGGTGGTTGAGTTGTGCTGTGTCACAATGGCAGGGCCACTAATCGTATCCCCTGATTTCAGCTTGCCCCGATCATAACGTGGGGTAGAAACCGCTTTATTATCGTCAAATACGGTATCTCTGTTATAGAGATGCGCATATTCCGGATTCTTGCTGCCACCTTTTTCCAGTTTATTAAGCTGTAATTTCTCAACATCAGCAGATGCAACTACACGGACGGTAATTGCCTCCGTAATCTGGTCTTTAAAGGCGTGACCATATTGCTGTTTATGGACATCATAGAAATTATCAATAACAACTTGGACATTCTTTGTTGTTAATGGCTCATTTGGCATTTTTGCCCTTAGCTCAAACCCCTGACCCAGATAACGGCATTCCATAATATATTCGTACTGGCGTTTATCTTTGGGCACATTATCCTGATCAAGCTGTTGATCTGCCTCTGCTTTCAGGTCTTCAACAATCTGGTTAATTTGTGCCAGATCATTATCAGATGCCTGATTAAGAGGGATAAGAACAGACCGCGTATATTCATATTTAAGATCAGAAACCAGCAATCCTAATGCGGCGGTAATACCCGGCTGTGATGGGGATATGATATTCTTTGCTGAAATCATTTCGGCGAGTGCAACCGCATGCAATGGACCGGCACCTCCAAATCCCATCAATGTAAACCCTCTTGGGTCAATCCCTTTGGCAACAGAGTTAGAATTAATAGCAAGCGCCATATTATTATTGATAATTTTCAGAATCCCTAGGGCAGCTTCTGTTACGGACATGCCCAAGGCATCAGCAATATGTGTCTTGATGGCTTTTTCGGCCAGCTCTGGCTTAATGACAATATCACCACCAAGGAACTGTTCCTGATCCAGTCGGCCCAGAACAACCTGCGCGTCAGTAACTGTTGGATGCTCACCGCCATTGCCGTAACATGCTGGCCCCGGAACAGCGCCTGCTGATTTTGGCCCAACGCGGAAGGCACCACCGTCATCAATATAAGCGATAGAACCCCCACCTGCACCAATTGCATCAATATCAAGCATTGGAACCAACACTGGCAGACTTGCAACTTCGGTATCGCGAGGATTTTTAATACGAAGGTTACCATCTTGTATCACGGAAATATCAGCGGATGTTCCGCCAATATCAATGGTAATGATATTGGAAATATTGTTGTATTCACCTGTCGAACGCGCACCGATAACACCACCAGCAGGGCCTGATAACAACAATCCAATTGGCCTGTCAGATGAATTTTCAATGGTAGAAATACCACCATTAGACTGCATAATTCTTACCTGACTGTTGATACCTTCTTTTTTCAGCCGGTTTTCCAGATTAGAAAGATACCGTGCTGTTTTAGGGCCAATATAGGCGTTCATTGCGGTTGAGCTGAAACGTTCATATTCACGGATCACGTTAACCACTTCTGATGATGTATAAATATAAGCATCTGGATGAATAGAGGATACGATTTCCTTCGCCCGCATTTCATGGTCATTATTCAGAAATGAGAACAGAAAAGCGACAACAATAGAATTAATCCCGCGCTTTTTGAGCAATTCTGCGGCCGCCCTAACTTCATCTTCGTTCAATGGAGTTTCAACTTCGCCTGTTGGGGGCATAAGCCGCTCTGTAATTGGAATACGATTGCGCCGCTTGACTAGAGGCTTTGACTGCCATGGCACTTCATATTGAAGGCTAAAGTTATGAGGACGCTTGTGGCGAGCCATATGAAGAATATCCCGGAACCCACGAGTGGTCAGCATCCCAACCTCAGCGCCATCACGTTCAATCACCATGTTGGTTGCTACGGTTGTACCATGATAAAGCATATCAATATCAGATGGGCTAACCCCAGCCAGTTGGCATACCTGCAACACACCCTTAACCACGCCTTCAGATTGATCATGCGGCGTACTAGATACTTTAGTTACGGTAACCTCATTCTTATTTGCATCATGGTTTTCCAAAATAATATCGGTGAATGTTCCACCAACGTCTACGCCTACTCTTATCATTGGCTACCTCCTTATAGTAATGATGTTCTCCAGCATACTTGCCACAGCCAGCAGATCGTCATCACGACCTCCATGTGTTGTGACCAGAAGACTGGTTGGTCTTTTGTTAATGTTACCTAGTGGGGTCATTGGCATGGCCACACCCGGCAAGTTGAAAATATTGCCTAGCGTTGTGTTACGCAGGGATTTCAAATTGAACTTATGAAACACACTCTTATCAGCCACGAGAGGGGCTAATTCTGGGGCAACAATTGGTACGGTAGGCATCAGCATGAAACCTGATCCCGTTTTCTGAATAATTTCAGAAACCCCATCAACCCTTAACCAATGAAGCCGAACAACATCAGACATAGTCATGGTTGACCCACGCATAATGCGGTCTAACACACGCTCATCTATACGCGCCCTAACCTCATCCGTGAGCCGATCCCCATATTCATTCCACGCATCAAGGGCCACGATGGTTCCACATTCTTGCATCAGCTCAAAGCTCTTGGAAAAACAATCCAAATCAATAGGAGTGATGGCATAACCAGCATCCTCAATCATACTGAGAGCGTTTTGATAATCCTCAGCCACTTCAGGGTCTAAATCATCTAGAACAATCGTCTGCGGCGTGTAAAATTGCGGTTTTTCGGTTCTTGGCGGTGCCTGAACATGATGTTCAGACCGAAAGATCTTATCAATTGCGGCACAGTCAGCAACCGTCTTTGCCAGAGGCCCAACGGTATCAAATGTACGAGATAAGGGAATAACGCCGCGCTTATCATAGCGCCCCTCTGAGGTTTTAAGCCCTGTCACACCGTTGTAAGCGGCAGGAACACGAACGGAACCGCCTGTGTCAGATCCAATAGCGATAGGCGCCATATCACGGCCAACCGCCGCCCCACTTCCTGATGATGAACCGCCAGGCGAATAAGCCACAGTGTCCGAACATGCATTCATAGGTGTGCCATAATGAGGATTATAGCCAATACCGGAAAAAGCCAATTCTGTCATATTGAGTTTCCCCAAACTGACCATGCCAGCGGCTTTTGCCTTGGCAACAACAGGGGCATCACTGATGGCAGGTTTAGCCTTTTCAAAAACAATGGACGCCGCGGTGGTAACCTCGCCTTCCATATCGTAAAGATCTTTCCACGCTATAGGAACACCATCAAGCGGCGACAATGGCGCTTTGGCATCTAACCTTTTATCTGCGGCCTTAGCTTCGGCCATCGCACGACTTTCGGTAATCTGAAGATAAACCGGACTTGATTGTTTCTTGGCGCGATCAACGAAAACCTGAGCAACATCCACGGCTTTGACTTCGCGGTTATGCAAAGCCTTGCCCAGATTACAGGCAGTCATGGATGCAATATCATCAGGTCTCATAATATTATGCACCACCGCTATTGTTGGTTTCATTTAACATGATGCGGCCTTGTTTATCGGACCAGTAGCAGTTGAGAACAGTGCCAGGATTCAAATCTTGACCTTTGACTTTATCAACATGTGTATCAATTTTAACAACATCACCATTGGCTAAGGTCATATAGATAATTACGGTATTGAGAACAAAGTTTGCCTGCTTCACATGGCCTGTGATGGCGTTAACGCCGCTCGCTTTGCTCTTGCCAAATTGGATATATTCAGAAGGCACCGACAACAATCCTTGCTGGCCTTTTGATATCTTGCCTGCGCCTGCCATCCCGGCCTTCAGCACCCCATGTGGGGTTTCAATAGACGCGATACCCCCATTAGCCCCTGAAATCTTGCCTTCAAAAAGGAGGTTCTTTCCAATAAAGCGCGAAACGAAAGGGGTTTGTGGGTTGAAATAAATATCTTCGGACTTGCCGATTTGTTCCACCCGACCTGCGTTCATCACAACGATACGGTCACCCATACCTAGGGCTTCGGATTGCGCATGGGTAACAAAAACAAAGGTGATGTTTAATTGCCGCTGAAGAAGTTTCAATTCATCCTGAATGGCGCGGCGCAGATTAGCATCAAGCGCGCCTAACGGCTCATCAAGCAAAAGAATTTCAGGCTCGGTAATCAGTCCTCGTGCTAGGGCAACACGCTGTTTCTGTCCACCTGATAGCGAATGTTCTCTGGCATCAGCAACACTGCCTAAATCCAACAGATCAATCATATTTCCTGTTTTTTGTCTGATCTCAGAGGCAGAAAGATTTCTAATTTTAAGGCCAAACTCAATATTCTGACGCACCGTCATGTGCGGATAAATGGCATAATTTTGAAAGATGGTAGCGGTAGGACGCTTCTCAGCCTTGATATGCGTATTATTAACGCCGCGAATGTAAAGCTCACCCGATGTGATATCCTCTAACCCTGCGATCATTCTCAAGGTCGTGGTCTTGCCACAGCCTGAAGGCCCGACAAAGGATAGGAATTCTCCTTTTTCCACCTGAAGGTCAAAGGCCTCAACAGCCAGAGTCCCACCAGGATAAATTTTTGTTATTTGTTTTAGCTCAAGATCAAATTGGGTCATGTTTAAGATTACCGCTGAGTGTCAAGGTTCAGGAGACCCGATAAGCCCCCTGAACCAGAGATTTTGGTGATGATTAAGCGCTTAGGAATTCATCCCACTTCATCATCAGATGATCATACTCATCTGGCCACTGGTGCCAGTAAGTTACCTTTGAGGCACGGTTTGCAAGTGATCCACCATCACGGAGGTCGCCTTCTTGAATCCCGCGATCAGGGGCACCAACCCAAGGCTTGCCTTCATACCAGAAGTCATACTTTTCTTTTGGCATAGCGTCCTTAATGGTTGTGGTTGGTGAGTAGTAACCCTGCTCAGATACGGCGATAGCTGGTGGGCCAGACAGCCAGTAATCAGCATAGGCCATAACAGCATCTTCGTTTGGCGTACCATTGATCATGGAAATACCAATTGACCAACCGCGATAACCTTCTTTTGGTTCCGCGTATGAACATGGAATGCCCTGTGCCTTAACAGCCATAACCGCCGGCTGCCATGCATCAGCAAGAACCATCTCACCAGAAGCCATCAGGTTAACCAGTTCACCGAAATCACCCCAAAGGGCACGGAACTGACCTTCTTTCTTTTTGGAAACCAGGAACTTAGAAGCTTCATCAATCTCACTCTTATTTGGGTTACCTGGGTTTGGCACATCCAACATACCAAGTGAGTTCATAGCCAAGATAGCCTGTCCGAATGCGATCAATGGATCAACGTTCAGGCCAGTCTTGCCCTTAAACTTCTTGTCGAAAAGTGAAGTCCATGTGTTGGCTTCTTCTGCATCCACAAGGTCAGGACGATAGCCAATGGAGTCAAAGTTATAAACGGTCGGAACCATCCAAAGTGATGACTGTCCAGCATCTGCCCAAATCTGGCCAGAAATCTGTGCACGCGCTTCCATCCGTGGGTCAGTCTTTGTGAATGTATCACGAATACTGTTCCAGTTAGATAGCTTAGCTGTTGGAATTGGCTTAATGGTGTTTGTCATTGTCATTGCTGGCAGACGCTCACCAATTGTTTCCCAACAATCATAGGCTTTTGAACCTGAAAGCAGTTCTGTCTGGGTGTTCGGGAAAATGTCCCCTTTACCGTTAACAGATCCTACCCCTGATTTCTCTTTGAAATCATTCAGGATACGTTCTTGAACCGTCACGGAAAGACCGACTGTTCTTAATTGCTGTTCAGCCAGATGGCCGCCAGCGAACAGCTGAGATGGTGTTGAGAGCATAGTGCCCCCAATCGCCATCCCTGTCCCTGCCAGAAACTTACGACGATTTGTATGTATGGTCATAATATTCCTCCTTCTAGAAGATTGGTTGTTAGTAACGGCCGACCGCAAGCCCACCGTCCACGCTTATCACTTGCCCTGTCAAATATCTGGCTTGTTCTGATGCTAAAAACACAATTACATCAGCGATATCATCTGGTTCCCCGATACGACCCATCGGGATGAAAGACCCTGCTTTATCTGCACCTTCTTTCCCAAGTGAATGCTCCTCCGACAAAAGCTGGGCAGTACGGATATAGCCCGGGGCTACTCCGTTAACCTTAATCCCGTGTCGTGCCAGTTCCGAGGCTAATCCCCGGACCAAGCCAACAACACCTGCTTTTGCCGATGAATAATGTACATGCTCATCCCATCCATACATGACACCCATGCAGGATGAGAGGCAGATAATTGATCCAGCCTTTGCCGCCTTCATTGCGGTTAACGCCGGACGAATAACCCGGAACATCCCCTTAAGATCAACATCAAAGGTGAAGTCCCATTTCTCGTCAGTCATCTGATCTAGCGGCACCTTATGGGCAATGCCAGCATTACATACAATAGTATCAATAGCGCCATGCGCCTTTTCAACCGCTGCCACCACCTGATTGGCATTTTCGGTTGAAGTCACATCCAGATGATGAAACTCTGCTGTGCCGCCGGTTGAGGTAATGGCATCAACCACGGCATTCCCTTCGTCTTTGAGAATATCAGTAACAATGACACGATAACCAGCTTTACCGAAGGCCAATGCCGCCGCCTTACCGATACCAATTCCTGCCCCTGTTATTATTGCCGTTTTCATACTATCCTCCCTACAACATCACATCGCCAGAATTAGGCCCAAGCGTTTGCCCAACATATATTCGGGCATCATCTGACGCCAAAAAAGCCACTGTGGCAGCCACATCTGAAGGCTCACCAAACGCACCAAGTGGCAACTGTGCCGCCTTTGCATCACGCCATTCTTTAGATAATCCCAGAACCAATTCAGTATTGATAGGCCCCGGGGCAACTGCATTAACCCTGATACCCGACTGGCCAACTTCACGCGCTAAGGATTTGGTTAGGCCAATAATCGCGGCCTTGGCAGACGCGTAATGCACCAAATCTGCTGCCCCAATCTGACCTAATTGTGAGGCGGTATTAATGATCACGCCGCGGCCACGTTTCTGCATAATTGGAAGTGCAAAATGACAACCAAGGAAACATCCACGCAAATGCACAGCGATCATCCGATCCCAATCATCACAAGTCAGATCAACAAATGCTTTTTGTTGCAAAATACCTGCGTTATTGACCACTAGAGACAGATCACCAAAAGTGGCCAATGCCGCATCAAAAAGCGATTTCATATCAGCCTCTGACGACACATCGCCAGCCATTGTAGCCAGATCCCCTGCGTCAATTCCGCTATTCACCAGGCGAGCTTTCACCGCCTCCAACCGATCCGCATCAATATCATTCATCATCACTTTTGCGCCATCATGTGCCAGCCGTTCGGCAATAGCCGCGCCAATGCCTGCGCCGGCCCCTGTCACGATAGCGATGTGATGAGCAAGATTGGTCATGAAATATCCTCTTGCAAGCCTGATGCTTTTGCTCTTTGCCGCCGCGTGGAAACGGTCAGCAAAATGCCATAAATGGCTAACAAGGCGAATGAGAACAAGGTTGTTAACACCCCAAACGCAAACAGGTTTGGATGAATTTCTACCGCAAAGGTGCCATAAATCGCCAACGGCATCGTCACATCAGAACCGCCAGTGAACAATGTTCGCGGAAACTCATCATAGCTAAGCGTAAAGGCAAATAGCATCGCTGATAGAACACCTGGAAAAATGATTGGGAAAGTCACTTTACGAAATGTTCGAGCTGGGCTGACACCTAAGCTTAGCGATGCTTCTTCAACCGAGGTATCAAAGCGGTTGAAAATTGCCAGCATCACAAGAAACGCAAAAGGATAGGTATAAACCACATGCAATACAAAGGCTGTCGACCACCAATTCCGGTCAATACCAAGTTGATTAGCCAATAGCGCCATGCCAAGACCCAGCAAAACACCTGGCACAATCATGCCGAGAATAACCGAGTAGAACACCACGCCTGAGCCGCGGAATTGGCTGCGGAAAGCTTGCGCTGTGAGAACCCCCATCACTGTTGATACGACCATGGTAGCAAAGGCCAACGATAATGACCGGAATAAAGCTTCACCAATTGGTAATGGCGCAACACGTGAAGGCGGGGCGATGCCAAAGACATGCTGATACCAATAGGTTGACCATTCAATGATTGGGAATTGCGGTCCACCTTCGGGGCCTTGCTGAAAACTGAGAATGCCCATGACAATAAACGGGCCATAGAGAAACAGCACAAAGAGCGCTGTAAAGATGCCCAGAAACCATTTTAATGATGCGACTTTATCCATAACAGCGTCCTATCAAATCTGGTTTCTTAAATTAACAATACGAAGCATGATCGCCACGAAAGTCGCCATGACTACTGTCAGCACCACTCCTGCAACCGCCGCAAAAGCCCATTTCAGCGATCCCACCTGCGTGATAATAATATTGCCTAGCAAATTAACTTTGCGGCCTGACAGCGCGGATGCTGTCGCAAACTCACCCAAGACCATTACGGTGACAAAGATAGAGCCAACGATAACACCAGGCATACTTAATGGCAGAATAATCCGGCGGAAAATTGTTGTTGCCGAGGCCCCAAGATCGCGCGCGGACTCAATCAAGCTTTCATCAATGCGCCCAATCATAAAGGCAATTGGACCAACCATAAACACCACATAAATCTGCACCATGCCAATGATGACCGACAATTCGGTAAACAACAGCACTTCAATCGGGGCATCAATAAATCCAATTTTTTGCAAAATAATGTTAATGGCGCCTTCTTTGCCTAGCATAGGTCGCCATGCAAGCACCCGAATAAGGAATGACGTCCAAAAAGGGATAACGCAAGTGACAAGCAACGCGGTTTGTAGGGTTTTATTTTTAATAAATTGGCCAATAAATAGCGCCACCGGATAACCTATCACCAAAGTGACAAACAACACGGTAAGCCATATTCTGATAGTTCGTAACAACGCCCCAAAATAGGTGTCTGAGCTAAAGAAATTGACCCATGACTGGGTGGTCAAGTCCGGCTTGATGCTAAAGGTCGTCTGAGTCCAAAAGCTGACGTAAACCATCATGATAAGTGGCGCGACCAGAAACAAAAGGATCCAAATCATCCCTGGTGCAAGTAACAGCCATGTTCCTTTATTTGATCTCACTATCCGTCTCTTTCTTTACTTATGCCATCAGCTAATCAGCTGTTTGTTCTCATCGTATAAAAGCATATCCGCCGCATCCCAGCTTAGCAGGTAGGCGTTATTTGGATTAAGATGCTTGGGTTCGCTCAGACTCATATGATCTTCGACTTCGCAAATGCGGTCATCATTAGTCTTAAAGAAATAAATCACTTTATTGCCAAGAAACTCACTGGTTAGAAATGTAGCCTCTAAGCCACTGGCCTTTGCTGTTGGTTTAGCAATGTCGATCTTATCCATACGCACCGCACAATGGCTGGCACGGCTAATTTTGGCACTTGGCGCCTTACCTTTAAGGCCAGATTTGAGGTGATCCGCCATCATGTCACCAGAGAAAATATTAAAGCTGTGCATACTCTTAGCTGTGGTGAGGTCTTGCGGCATGGTGTAAAGGGTTTGCGGTTCGCCCTGTTGAACGATATGCCCTTCGGACATCACGAGCATTTTCTGCCCCATGGCCAAGGCCTCAAACTCATTTCCCGTCACATGGATAAAGGAAATACCAAGTTCTTTACGAATATTTTGAAGCTCAATGGTCATCCGTTCACGAAGATTGGCATCAAGCGCACCAAGAGGTTCATCTAGCAAACAAATTTCTGGGCTAGTAACAAGGGTCCGCGCCAATGATACACGCTGTTTCTGACCACCAGAAATCTGACCTGTCATTTTTTGTTCTTGCCCAACTAGCCCGACCAATTCAATCATCTCAGACACTTTACGTGTGATTAGACTTTCATCCGTTATGCGGTCATTGTTGCGATGCCGTAAGCCAAAGGCGATATTGTCAAACACATTGAGATGAGGAAATAACGCGTATTTTTGTTGCACAAACCCTATCCGGCGTTCATGACAAGCGCGTTTTGAGATATCTTCACCGCGAAGAATAATTTCACCTGCGTCAGGTTCAAGCAGGCCAGCAATTATTCGCAGAAGTACCGATTTGCCGCTTCCTGACGATCCAAGAAGAGTAATATACTCATTTTCACTTACCTCAAAAGAGATATCGTTTACCGCTGGTACGCCAGCAAAACCCTTGGATATCGACCTTACTTCTAGCACAGGTTTTCCGCCCCAATCTTAAATGACTTAGTCTATAAGCCTTATGATGTTCTTAAGTTTTATTACTTTATTATTATATTTGTATGCTTTCACAATGGACACAAAAGTCAAAGCAATTTTTTAGATTTGCCTGTTTTTTTATCTAATTCTCTTGATCAGCAATTCCCAAACCCTGAAATGTCTAATTAACGACACTTATTGTCTTATTTTTTTCATGTATATCTTAGTAGATCATTCTGATAATTCCTGATATGTTACTTAGATGAATTTTGTACACAAAAATACATTGCCACAACCACGATACCGGCAGATCTATGAAGAAATCGCCACAACACTTGAGGCGAATCGCCCCCTTGATGGGGCACTAGTGAACCTAGGCACGCTTGCCAAAATTTTCAAAACCAGCCGAACCCCCGTCTATCAGGCCTTACAAATGCTGGAAGCAGATAAACGCGTCAGCCGGGTTGGCCGTAAAGCAGAGTTCATCTTTCATCGCCAAAGTGGGCGCAAGATCCAAACGCCGACAATACCAGTTCGCTATACAGAGACTGATCTTCGCTCCTTTTTCAAAAATGTTCTGGATACGGAAAAACAGCGTTCTGTTGATTTGCATGAGGACATAGAACAACAAATCGCTAATCTTTTGCCTTTTGGTGAGTTTTGGGTAAATGAACAAAAAGCAGCTGATCATTATCATGTTAGCCGCACCATTATCCGTCAGGCTTTGTCTAAATTTGCTGAACGCGGTTTGATCGGAAAAGATTATCGCTCCCACTGGACGGTCGGGCCTTTGACCTCAAAAATGTTGAATGATTTGTTTATCATTCGCTCTAAACTTGAACCCTTAGCACTGATAAAAGCGGCTAACCATCTGAACAGCAAGGTCATCCATCAATGGCTAGAGAGATGCCACAACGCCAGAGATAACGCCAAAGACCTTGACCAAGAAACCATCAAACAGCTTGAAGATGATCTTCATGTGCATCTTTTGGAATATTCTAACAACACCCCCTTATTGCGATTTATCCACCAGTCGCAACTGGCGCTTGTGGTCAATGATGTGTTTGCAAAACCGCGCAACACCCGACCGTTTTCAGCTGCGATGACGGAACATATTATGATTTACGAATATCTTTTGCGCGGCGCCATCGAACCAGCGGCCTTAGCTCTTGAAACACATATTCAGCTATCAGCCAAACGCACGACCCAGCGGCTTAAAGCTTTGTCGATTTTCCCCATGCCGCCCTTACCATCTTGGTTAACGCGGCACGCCTAATAGCCCCTCAAAAATGCGGTTATAAAATCCATGGCAGATTTTGCCATTTTCTGACCAGATAATTATGTTCAGGCATGATGGTGTTCCAGACACAGGTTTTAGCCATACGGCTTTCTTGGCTTCCACCCGCCCGAACGCTGCCCCGGGGGTAAAGCAAATTGCCGTCATTATCAAAAATATCGAACCGCGCCGGTTTGCCTTCAATCCAGTATTCATATTCATGTTGCTGAAGATAATTTTTGACGGCGAAAAGATTGGTAAAATACCCGCCTTGCCGGCACAGATACGCCCCTGCCGGGCCCGTCAGCCACCAATTCAGATAATCATAAGCCGCATCAAGTGACCAATCAGGAATAGCCTGAGATAGGGCAAGCCCACCAAACCACCCCCGATAGCCATTTTGCGGCGCAATCATTTCTACGTCATGCCCTTCGGCGCGAAGACGCATGGCACCTGACCACCAAAGAGAACATAACAAAGGTTGATCGGGTTTAACCAGATTTGCCAAGTCTTCTTCAACTTCCCAAATCCCCTTGAACTGACCCTGTTTGAGATAGCGATAAATATGCTGAATAAAAAGATCAATTTCCTCAATGCTGAGGTCTGAGATATCGGAAACCTCTAAATCTCCATTTCCGGTTAACGCCAACAGCATTTCTACCGCACAAATCGCAGAATCCTTTTGGACAACCACAGCACCTCGCCAAGCCTCACTCACCAAATCTGACCAATCATTGACTTGATCTCGGCTATCTTTACCCCCGTTAATCAGAGCAATGGTATCAGCATTAAATATCGTCGGCATCATGCTGATTTCGTCCGAGGGCTGGCTCGATAACGACATATCAGGGCCAACATATAGCCGTTCAACCGGAGCAGATGATTTCCATTTTTTGTCCTTGATCGGACTATAGGCATTGAGAGCGGAAATGCTGATCTGGTCAAAAGCTTCGATACGATTGATATCAATTGGCATCAATGACCCTGTTGGCCAGCTCAAATCGATATCATGAAACCATTGATCATAAACATCGAAACTCTCCGGGGATAGGGCCGCCTGTTGTTGAGCCGTTTCCCCATCACGGGTTACCAGATCAAGAGCTATGCCTAAATCTTTTTCTGCATAGCCCTTGAGCACTGGATTTTGGGTCACAGAAGTGCCTAACACCGCAAGCCGGCGTGTGGAATCCTTGACCAGAGGGGCGCCTAGCATCCTATGATCTAGGCCAGCGAGCCGCGGATCTGATCCAATAACTGGTGCCGTTCCTTACGAGCGGCTAGCGCGTCTTCCATGCTTACCGCTTTAAACTTAACCGGTGTATGCGGCTGCAATTGGCCGATATAATCCATATCCGCCGAAATAATCGCCCCAAGGGTAAAATAGCCACCACCAGAGACCGCATCTCGATGAAGAACAATCGGTTCAGTTCCACCCGGCACCTGAATAGACCCATAAGAATAACAGCCATCAACAATATTCGATGGATCCGAACCTGCCCCAAAAGGCTGTTCACGATCTACAAACTCCAGCGGCTTACCCCCACGGAACCGATATCCCATGCGGTCTGCCTCTGGGGCAACTTTCCATTCATCATTTAGGAATTGTTCCCCTGAAGCATCTGTCAACCGATGCCAATATAATCCCTTAACCATGCGCAAAACCGCAGGGTTTCCAGGCATACGGCGATGCGCAGGTGCCACGGTAGCGCCTGTCTTACCTGGGCCTGATTTTCCCAATGGCAGAACATCACCAGCCGCTACATTTCGGCCTTCAACACCGCCAAGAGCCCCAATCGGATACGTAGACCGACTGCCCAACGCCTCGGGGGTATCAATACCGCCACTAACCGCAATATAAATCCGGGCCCCTGATTGCAGAAACCCAAAGCTAAGGGTTTGGCCTTTTTTAACAGCGATAGCCGTCCATGTGTTTTGCTCAACCCCATCCAGCATTACTGGCAATTCCGCACCCGTGATGGCAATCAGGGTATCTTCAGTAAAGGTGATTTCGGGGCCCATAAATACGGCTTCGAGTCCGGCCGCATCCTCGGCATTGCCCACGAGCATGTTCGCCACGCGCATGGCAAAACGATCCATTGCCCCACCAATAGGAATGCCCAAGTGGAAATATCCCGGGCGACCAAGATCCTGAATTGAGGTCGATAGACCAGGATTAAGAATATTAAGCGCCATTGAGAGCCTCCATCAAACGGGCATTTGTTCCCGTCATATCCTTGTTGAACGCATCCAGATCAAACTCAACTTCAGCCATTTTCGGCATAAAGGTGCCGTCTTCAACTTGTTGGCAAATCGCATCATATTCGGCCCGATCGATCGGGCGCCATTTGACGATATCACCGGGACGGAACAAAACCATGAAATCCTTAAGATAGGTGACTTCTTGTTCAGGGTCATAGATTGGCATAGGAGTGATACCAAACATTTGATATCCGCCTGCCCCACGCACTGAATAGATGCAGGAAAAACACCCGCCATACCCAACTGTCAGTTTTGGCGTATCTGTCCGAGGCCGCAGATATTTGGGGACTTCGAGCTGTTTTTCTCTTTCGACCAACTGATAAAGAAATGGCAAGCCTGCAACAAACCCCACCATCGAAACAAACCATGGTTGCGAATGGTGCGCGGTAATAAAATCTTCAACACTGTCAAAACCGTTGATACGCGCAGCATATTCTAGATCCGTTCCGCTTGGGTCTTGGTGCCGCTCCCTAAACCGCATTAAGGTTTCATGGGTCCAAGGGTCCTGATAATAAACGGGTATCTCAATGATACGCGTATTCATCCGCTTTTCAGCTTTCTCCGCGACAGCCTCTAGCGCTTTTACCTGTTCCAGCAAATCGTCAGGATGAACAACATCAGGATTAAACTTAACCTGAAAAGAGGCATTCGCAGGACATATTTCTGTCACGCCATCAATTTTTGCCTCTCTGACCGCGTTACTCATGGATAGGCTTTTAAAGAACGCATCAAGGGACATTTCCTCGTCCATCTCGATGTAAATATGTTCATCACCGCCAAATGTGTATCGTGTTTTCAACTTTATGCTCCTTTGGCTATCGTCATATTTTTAGGGCTTAATCTTTTCAATATTATGTTCCAGCCAGTGTTCTAACCAACCGGTATGCACCTGACCTTCCTTAACCTCATTATCTTTGGCAAGGGCAATGAGCAGGGGTATTGTTGTTTCAATCCCAGAAATCGTGGTGTTTTCTAAAGCATGATGCATGGCTGCAATTGCCTCATCCCTATTATTCCCATGAACAATTAGTTTGCCCAAAAGGGAATCATAGAAAGGGGGGATTGTGTAACCTTCATAGAGGAAATGATCAAACCGCACCTCTGGTGCATGCGCACAGGTAAGGGTTGTGATCACACCCGGTGATGGCAAAAAATGCATCAGTGGGTTTTCGGCATTGATCCGAACCTCAATGCTATGTCCATTAATCTTGATATCATCTTGCGAGACGGATAAAGGCGCGCCACCTGCAATACGTATCATTTCTGCCACCAGATCATACCCTGTGATGGCTTCAGTAACAGGATGTTCCACCTGAATTCGGGTATTCATCTCAATAAAAAAGAACCGTCCAGTTGATTCTTCATAAAGATATTCCACCGTGCCAGCGCCAACATAACCAATATCCCGCGTAAGCTTTACCGCCGATTGGCAAAGCTCTTGACGGGTGGCTTCATCTAGGGTTGCTGAAGGGGCTTCTTCCCATATTTTCTGGCGGCGACGCTGAAGCGAACATTCTCTCTCAAAGAAATGTACCGCCGACTTTCCATCACCCATGACCTGAACTTCGATATGCCGGGCATTAACAACAACATATTCAAGATAGTAACTGCCATCCCCAAATGCTGAAACGGCCTCTGCCTGAGCTTGCGGCGCAAGCCGGCGCAAGCTGGCTTCGTCATCAGCAATGCGAATACCCCTTCCCCCGCCACCTGCGGCAGCCTTAATCATCACAGGATAACCAATCTCATTCGCTACCCGAACCGCCTCATCCAGATCAGAAATGGCCCCATCAGAACCCGGCACCACCGCCACACCTGCTTTCATAGCAGTTTGGCGCGCGGCAATTTTATTACCCATTTTTTCAATCAAGTCTGCGTCAGGGCCAACAAAAATAAGCCCTGCATTGGCAACCGCACGAACAAAATTGGCATTCTCAGAGAGAAATCCATATCCCGGATGGATGGCATCTGCGCCAGCATCTTTAGCGGCAGAAATAATAGCATCATGTTTTAGATACGATTGCGCCGCCGACGCCGGACCAATGCAAATGGCTTGGTCTGCCAGCTTTACGGCCAGCATATTTTCATCTGCTTCAGAATAAACCTGAACCGTTTTGATACCAAGACTCTTTGCGGCTCTGATAATACGAACCGCTATCTCACCTCGGTTTGCAATAAGTAATGTTTTGATTACCATGATTTTTATGAAAGCTTTGCTATCACCTGTCCTGCCTGAACAGGCTGTTCGTTTTCGACAACATAGCTATCGAATGTTCCCGCATCTGTGGCTTTGACTTCGATGAAGGTTTTCATCACTTCGATGAGACCAATGACATCACCCTCGCTAACGGTATCCCCTTTGCTTTTGTAAGCAGGTTCACCCGGAGATGGGGTAAGGTAAAATGTACCTGGAAGAGGAGATTGAATATCTGTCATAACATACCTTTCTTAAATGTTTAGTGCAGGCCCTTTTATGTGTGATCATGCCGTGGTTGGGATAGGGGCGGCAATCGTAATCCCGTTAGCCTTTAGCGCATCATGAATAGCTTGGCCCATGGCTAGCGCACCCGGCGAGTCTGAATGAAAACAAATCGATTCAAAAGCGATATCAATATCATTGCCATCCACGGTTTTCACCTTGCCTTCCGTACAGGCACGAACACATTTTTCAGCAACAGCTTTGGGGTCAAGTTGGCCCACTTTGCGGGCAAAAACGATAGAACCGCTATCATCATAATCACGGTCAGCATAAAACTCACGTGCGCTGGGGTAACCTTTTTCCAAAGCAATCTTTCTAGTCAGAGAAATGCCCATACAAAAGATCATCTGATCAGGACAGGTTTTCATCAAAGTGTCTATCAACATTGTTGAAAGCTCTTCGTTCCGAGCGGCTTCCATATAAAGCATGCCATGCGGTTTAACATGCTGAAGTTCAATATCATGGCGGCGCCCAAATTCACGCAGCGCCCCGACCTGATAGATAATATCATTAATCAACTCATCTGAAGGAGTTTGAATAAACCGGCGACCAAAACCGCGCAAATCCTGATAGCCAGGATGGGCACCAAGCCCCACACCATAATCTTTTGCTAATTTTACCACCCTATCCATAGAGTTGGGATCACCTGCATGAAAGCCAGTGGCCACATTGGCGGAACTAAGAATTTTCATCAATTCTTCATCAGGGGCATCACCAAGCACCCAATGGCCGAAGCCTTCACCCATATCACAATTCAGATCAACACTGGATTTCATCATTTCCTCAATGGTTGTTTGTAAGCCATATTCATGCAGAAAATGGCATCTCATTAACGTTATTAATGATTACTTAAATCTTAACAATACGCAAGACCTGAGATCGACAATCGCCGCAGATGATAGAAAAGCAAAGCCGTGATCAGTTAGGATTTGAACTCCATTTCAAGGAATGAAAACGGAGCGTCACCAGCGTTAATAACATTATGGTTCACCCCTTTTTCACGATAATAAGGGGCGTCTGGCAACATATCAGCATGGCTCTCACTTCCATCAGGATGTTCAAGCCTAACCTTACCTGCGACTTGTGGCATGACCACATAATCCATTTCATGAGTATGCCAGCCCGTTTCCTGACCCGGTTCAAACGACCATAAGGTTAGACGGCACTGATCATTGTCAATCAATACGGTTGGTGTCGCCGATGTGTTTGCCATGTTACGCCCCTATCATTCGTCTTTTCAATCTGACGGATTAGCGTTTTCGTTTCGCCGTCGGCGACCAATCCCGACTTGGCAATTCGGTGGGATAGGCATAGGTGTAATCATAAGCTGGCTGAATGACGTATTTTCTATCAAACTCCATCCAATCATAATCCATCCCTGAGGCCACAATATACGCCCAATCAGGATGGGCAAAAATCGGTCTGCCTACAGCCACCATATCACCCGCATCATGAGAAAACACCTCTTCTGCTGTGGCCCCATCAAAGATGTTTCCATTAGTGATAAAAGGCTTACCGCTGACTTTCTTTAGCGTCACGGGTATAGGCGGCTTATTAGCATCAAAGCGGTTATCTTTCCAATTAAAGCTGGACCAGTGAATGACATCCGCATCCATCTTGCCCAACTCTTTGCCAATCGCCTCGACATATTCTTGCCCAGCTTCCCAGACCCCCATGAAATCATCAACGCCATCTTGCGAAATGCGATAGCTGATCAGCTTATCAGGGCCAATCGCGGCACGAACCCGATCAACAACCATTCGGGGAAAGCGCATGTTATTTTCAGCAGAACCCCCATAAGCATCTGTCCGCAGATTCTGTTTTGGGTCCGTGAATTGATAAAGCAAATAGCCATTTGCCCCATGTATCTCAACACCATCACAGCCAGCATCAACCGCACGTTTAGCAGCGGCAGCAAAATCATCAGCTACGGCATTCAGTTCATCTTCGGTTAAGGCTCTGGCTGGAGGAAAATTGACGATCGGCCATTCCCCACTTAGGCCACGATCATGAAGCTCGGTATCGTTATCAGTATAAAGCACCCAACCTTGGCTATGGGTATCTGAGGCTGAGACCGGCTGTTCACCATCCCTAATTGTGCGTGGATCGGCAACACGGCCAGCATGCATCAATTGAACAATGATTTTTGATCCAAATTTGTGGCAAGCATCTACTATTTTTTGCCAACCTTTTTGCTGTTTATCATTTTCGCATCCAGGCTGATTTAGATATCCAACACCCGAAAGGTGATCAGCCGGATATGTGCCTTCGGTAATAATAAGCCCAATGCCGCCTCTGGCGCGGCGGGCATAATACGACACCATTTCATCATTAGGCGAACCATCATCATCGGCACATTGGCGCGTTAATGGCGCCATGGCAATTCGGTTTTTGATAGACAAAGGGCCGAGTTTTACAGCGTCAAACAATTTCCCGTTATACATTATTTTCCTCTTATCAATCTTTTTATCAATATCCATAATCACCTTATTAATCAGATACCGTCAACATCATTTCTTTACCCATTGATTTAAGACACTGTTCTGGACCAGTGATTTATAACAATGTCTTTGAACTTATTATGACATGGGACTATGTTGATTGCTTAATGATGAAATTATCGAAATTTGAAAGGCATAAATACAATGAGTAAAGAAGAGATGGATTGGGAAGAGCTAGACAGCATGCTGAACCAGGCTTTTGCCAAAGCAACGGAAATCTACCAAAAGCGTGGGTTTCAACGGCGTATTGGCTTTGGTAAAAAGCCTGCATTAATATCGGTTGATCTGGCGAATGCATGGACACGCCCCGGCAACCCCTTTACCTGTGACCAGAAAAAAATGGATGAAGAAATTATCCCTGGCATGCAACGCTTGCTCGCGGCCTGCCGAAAGCATGGCCACCCTGTTATTCATGTGACCACAGCTTATGAGGTCACGGATCGCAACGCAGAGTTCACAGACATGGGTCTTTGGCACTGTAAGATCCCTGTTGATGTCGTGGATATCAAAAATAAAGAGCTTTGGGCCATTGATAGCCGCATCGCCCCGGTTCAAGGTGAATATACTTTGCTGAAAAAACGTGCCAGTGGATTCCATGGCACAGAGCTAGCCGGCATTCTGCGTGCCGCCAATGTTGACACCATTCTTGTTACTGGTGTTACCGCAACAGCCTGTGTCAGAGAAACAATATGTGATGGGATTGCAGATGGGTTCCGCACAATTGGTGTTCGGGAATGTATCGGTGATCGTATTCCTGGTGCAGTAGCATGGAATCTGTTTGATCTTGATGCTAAGTTTGCTGATGTGCACAGCGTTGATGAATGCGTGTCCTATCTGGAAACGGTCAAAGGCTAACTTAAACGCCGCCCCCTTACGCTTTGCTCGGGGGGGGGGCAGCTGTTGCGTAGCATGGC
The DNA here is from genome assembly GCA_027593125.1 of Pseudomonadota bacterium. Classification (GTDB taxonomy): domain Bacteria; phylum Pseudomonadota; class Alphaproteobacteria; order Puniceispirillales; family UBA1172; genus UBA12202. The sequence continues at coordinate 37,575 of JAQCJL010000006.1, forward strand.
AACCTTGTTAGGTGGTCCGCACCCGTAAAATGGTTCCTGCTATTCGGGTGATATAGAGACTGATAATGATCACCAGCATAGCTAAGACTTTAGCCAGGCTAATCGTCTCACCAAGAACAAAATAACCGATAATCAAAGCCACTATTGGGATCAAATATCCTACATTGGACATGAAACCAGCCCCAGCGCGATTGATCAAAACATAGCGCAAAGAAAATGCAAGTGCGGTTGATACCGCCCCTAGCCATATCAGCGCTAACCAAACCTCACCGCTCCATTGGCTTGGGCTTGGCTGTTCCACAATAAGCGCTAATGGCATAAACAAAACCCCAGTGATTAACAAACTAAAGCAAGTTAATTGCGCCGGACGTAAGGCGGTTTGTCCGCGCACCAACAAATTTCCAGCCGCATAGCAACAAAACGCAAACACCAACGCAAGCTGAGCTAAAATTGAGGCATTTCCAACTTTGGTAAGACCCTCATGCATCAGCAAAACAACCCCAATCAATCCAAACAATACCCCAGCTAATCTGGTTTTGGTCAGCAATTCATCACCAGTGATGTAATGCGCACCCAGCACCGTGACCAGAGGTGCCGCCCCATTCAAAAGACCAGCTACCGTACTGTCCACATATTGTTCTGCCCAGCCGATCAGAAAAAAGGGCATTGCCGTGCCAATAAGGGCAATAGCGAAAAGGCGGCGATAAGGCAGGGCCTTTGCATTTATTTTCCATCCCCCTGTGATAGCCAGAAAAGCCGCCACCGTAATAAAACCAAGAGATGTTCGTGCCGCCACCAGAGATAATGGCCCTGTTTCCTCAACTGCTACTTTAATTGCCCCAAAAGCAGAGCCCCATATGACCGATATGGTGAGCAGGATGACATAATCCAAAAGATTTTGGCGAACAAGTTGATGCGTCATTGAGGATTTAGTTTCTAACAGAAATGATCATGATATGTGGTCATGATATAGCTAAAGCCATCGTGGTCAAGCTAAGCGGCAATGGCGTCACTGCGTTTCTTCATTTTCAGAAGAAATCATGGCGATGTTCGCAAGTATTTGATCAGCATACCAATGCGCAAAACGCGCAACATTCACCTCAAGATGTGGTTGAAACCGGCCTTGCACCGCATCAGGATTCTGCAGACCTTTTTGCTGATTGATCAAAGCTGGTATATCCTCACCCAGCGCGGCATCAAGACGATGATAATAAGCCGCAACCAAACTTTCAAACTCCTCATGCTGTACTGTCTCAGGAGGGAAACAGGCCGTCTGATAAACCAGACAGCGATCGGCCGCCAGAGGATAGGCTTCATAAACCCAAACTGCGTCAACTCCTGCTGCAAAAGTCATGTTGGGAAACAGCCAAGTATAACGCACCCCATTGGCTTCACGTCCTTTGAGACCAGGCATAACAGGCAGAGGTTTTTGCTGAGTGGTTTGCAAAAGCCCTCCTGTGCCTTCAGTGCTACCAAACTGGGTCGCGAAATGCCCCGCCACAACATCCCCTTCATCAGGGGTGTTATAAACATCATCAATGGAATCCGGATGGACAAAAGGCAGATGATAATATTCGTTAAACACTTCGATAAAGGTTTTCCAGTTGCAGTTAACCTCAATCTGTTGACGGCGTTTGGAGACAAGGCTTTCTAATGGCCATGGTGTATGAATATTGGCAAAATCACCAAGTGCCGCATCTAGGTCTGGCGCGTCTTTTGCCAAACAGACAAAAACAAAACCTAACCGTTCAGCAACATGATATGGGATCAACCCAAAATCAGATTTACAAAATCCGTCTACCTTATCCATCTGGGGCGCGCCAGCAAGTGAGCCATCAAGTTTATAAGCCCAGCTATGAAAAGGGCATATTATGCCGGCGGTTTTGCCTGACCCCTCCATCAATCGCGCACCGCGATGCCGACAGGTATTAGCAAACGCCCCTAGCGCCCCATCCTTATTCCGCAATAAGATGATCGCCTGACCAGCAAAATCAAGGCAAGTATAGTCCCCTGCACTTGGCAACTGATCGCTGCGGCCAAGACAAAGCCAATGGCGGCGAAAAATTGCTTCGGTTTCATAGGCAAGAATTGTGGAATCCGTATAGACTTGTGGGGGGAGTGACCAGGCTTGGTTCAGTGGCCGCTGGGATAACCGCAAGGCCGCCGCAAGATCATCGTTTCGTTGGCGATGCGTACCCATGAAGCCCTCTTCCCATCATGTGCTTATTAGCTGATGTTATCTTTTTGCATCAGATTTTCAAGTCTAAACGCGGCTTCCAAAATGGACGAAATAATTCAATTTTTGGGCACCGGTTCATGACGACCTTAAGCCCTGCGTCTTCGGCAAGGCGCGCGGCTTCATGATCCACCACCCCG
>JAQCJL010000088.1 GCA_027593125.1 Pseudomonadota bacterium
GTAAAGTTGGCAAGCGTGCAGAAAAGGGTGGATTTTATACTAACAGATTATCATTTCACAAAAGAAACTGGCTAAGGATTGATTTTTTTCAATATGTTAAGTTTATGTTAAGTTTTTTGATTTACACATAAACATGACCTGATTACTGGAAAAGATTAACATAGGGAAGCGTGTAAAGATTATGGCTAGCAAGGGAATTTTAATGCGTATTCACAACCATACTAAACACCTGATGATCATAATCTGTTGTGTCGTGGTATCAATTTTCCCATTTTCCATGGCTAAAGCTGATGATTTTTCATCAATATCAAGCCAAGCCACAGGGCAGACCGTTTATTTTAATGCTTGGGGTGGGTCACCTGCTATCAACGCTTATATTCGGTGGGTTGGCAAAAGAGTTGAGGAAGACTATGGGATCACCCTTGTTCATGTGAAATTGACAGAAACTGCAGGGGCCGTCACACGCATTCTTGCCGAGAAGGCGAGTGGGAAAGTGTCTGGAGGTTCGGTTGATTTGATTTGGATTAATGGTGAGAATTTCGCCACGATGAAGAACAATGGTCTGCTACAGTCTGCCGATTGGGTTTCGGGGCTTCCTAATTTTGCATTAACTAACCCAGAAAAGTTACCTGGTATTATCAGCGATTTTGGAACGCCTACGGATGGTCTAGAATCCCCATGGGGCAGAGCGCAATTGGTATTCGGCTATGATTCTGCCTATGTCGCTACGCCGCCTATCTCAGCAGAAATGCTTGCAAAATGGATCAAAAATAACCCTGGTCAATTTAGCTATCCTAAGCCACCTGATTTCACAGGCACCAGTTTTCTTAAACAGATTTTACTTGAAGTCAGCCCAGATCGTTCGGTGTTTTCCAAGCCTGCGGATCAGGCCGATATTGATCAAGCCTTAATGCCATTATGGCAATGGTTGGATCAGGTGCATCCGTATTTATGGCGCTCTGGCAAGGCGTTTCCAGCCAATTATACCGCGTTAGTTCAATTGCTGGGTGATGGGGAAATTTCTATTGCCATGGCTTTTAATCCGACTGAGTTTTCAAATGGCATTTCGCAAGGGATATTGCCGGATACTGTTCGTACTTATATCCATGATGACGGCACGCTGGCTAATGTTCATTTTGTTGCTATCCCATTTAATGCCGCCGCACCTGAAGCGGCGCAGGTGGTTGCTAATTTTCTGCTTTCACCTGAAGCACAAATTCATAAGGCCGATACTGCCATATGGGGCGATCCTACGGTCCTTGATCTGAGTAAGGTTTCTGCATCGGATCAAGCGGCTTTTATGGCTCTACCCCGAGGGGTGGCCACTTTGTCTGAAACTGACCTTGGGCTAACGCTTGCAGAGCCACATCCCAGTTGGGTTGGCGTTATTGAGCGTGAATGGGCTCGACGCTATACAGGGCAATAATGTTAAGGCTAAAATAACCTCGCTATGATATTGCGTGGGCTAATTATTTGTTTCTGTGTGGTGCCTGTTCTATCAGGATTAGCTGGAATTGGTTTTCCCGCTTTTGGTTGGTTTCCACCTCTTGGTAGTGAACAGTTTTCATTTTCCTTTTTTATAATGCTTTGGGATCAACCGGGGCTTTTTCAATCGCTTTGGCTTAGTCTGTTTACGGCTTTGGTATCTACTTTTCTGTCCTATTGGCTGGCCATGATGTTGCTGGCCTATCTTTATGATCAATCGCGGTCGGGATGGGTGTTTCGTTTCATTTCACCTCTTTTATCTGTGCCGCATATCACGGTTGCCGTTGGCATTTTATTTTTGCTTCAGCCAAGTGGTTGGCTTTTCCGTCTCATTTCACCGTGGTTAACAGGTTGGGATCGCCCACCAGATATTAGCCTTGCCCCTGATCTTTATGGATATGCATTAATCCTAGGTTTAACAGCAAAAGAATTACCATTTTTGCTGTTAATGGGGTTGTCTGCGTTAAGCCAGATTGAGGTAAATGCACTCAGAGATCGAGCAAAACTATTAGGCTATGGGCCAGTATCAGGCTGGTTCTATGTTATACAGCCGCTTTTATCGGCACGCATGCGGATGCCAGTGTTAATTGTAATGATTTTTGCCGTTTCGGTTGTTGATATGGCGATCGTATTGGCCCCGTCTATTCCTTCAACGCTTGCTGTACGAATATTGGAATGGTTTTGGGATTCGGATTTAGAATTTCAATTTATTGCTGCTTCGGCAGCGGTATTGCAACTGTTTCTTGCGTTGCTATGTTGTGGTATCTGGTTTGTGTTTGGCGCATTACTGATGCGCGGATTGCAAATGATGTCACGAAGAGGCATTCGTTTTGCTGTTTCCCCGATCGCGGCACAAGGATTGCGGCTCATCCTGCTGACTCTCGCCGTTATTCCATGTTTGCTCTCACTCGTGGGGCTTTTAGCCATTATCATTTGGTCTTTTGCTAATGTTTGGCGATTTCCTTCGTTTTTACCTGATGTCTGGGGGTTACGCAGTTGGGGGTATGCTAGCGGCGATCTGATTCAAGCAGGATGCAATAGTTTGACCCTCGGGTTTTCAGCGGCGGCCTTATCTGTGGTGATTGCAATTATTTGGCTTGAAAATCGGCATGGTAAGAGGTGGGAAGGGATGATTTATATTCCCTTATTCTTACCTCAAGCTTCATTTCTTTTTGGGTTGCAAATGCTATTGATCTGGCTTCGTTTTGATGGGGCATTTCTCACGTTATTATGGGCACATTTCTTGTTTGTGTTTCCTTATGTGATTTTGTCCTTGGCATCAGCCTGGCGGCGTTTTGACAACCGATATTTAGATGTTGCCGCCAGTTTAGGGGTAAGTTCATGGCGCCGTTTCCTATTCATTAAACTGCCCATGCTAATGATACCTATCTTAACCGCGTTTGCTGTCGGATTTGCGGTAAGTTCAGCCCTTTACTTACCTACCGTTTTTGCCAGTAATGGCAGATATGCAACCCTAACCACAGAAGCGGTCACGCTAGCGGCAAACGCAAGCCGGCAGTCGCTTGGCGTAGCATCGGTAATGCAAATGACTTTGCCATTGGTGGTGTTTATGGGGTGTGATTTTTATACACGAATCTGGGCATCACGGTTTCGGTATTTCCGCCGAGCCTAGCGCATCATGTCATGGCCTTGCGCAAGCGTTCCATCCCCGCAGTCAGATCGTTAATCAGATCATCTTTATCTTCAATTCCGGTGTATATCCGTAACAGAGTGCCAGCCGGAAGATTTGTTATGCTACGCTTGATTTTAGCTTGATTAATCAGGCTTTCATGTCCACCCCATGAATCTCCGATACCAAACAAAGCTAATCCATCGACCATGGCATCAATTGCTGAAAAAGGAATTTCAGGATTTAACATAAAGCTAAACAACCCTGATGATCCTGTGAAATCACGTTTCCAGTGATGATGCCCAGGATGTGATGGCAGGGCAGGGTGACGCATAGCAATAACCTCAGGTTGATCTTGAAGCCAAGAGGCTACAGCAAGAGCGTTTTCTTGCGATGCTAAAAGACGCACGCGCATGGTACGCATACCGCGCAGGGTAAGATAATGATCATCTGGAGCAACGCATATTCCGTTTAACTTTGCGTATTGACGAATTTGCTTTGCCGTGGCGCCATTAGAAACAACATAACCAATGCTGACATCGGAATGACCGGAAATATATTTTGTCCCTGCTTCAATAACAACATCTATGTTATGGGCATTAGCGTTAAAATAAAACGCGGTAGCCCATGTGTTATCACACGCAACAAGACAGTTTCTGTCATGGGCAAGGCGAACAATGGCCGGAATATCCTGCATTTCAAAGGTTTGACTGCCTGGGCTTTCGAGATAAATCAATGCCGTTTGATCAGAGATCATTGAGGAGAGATCTTCCACGCTAGTTTGAGGATCATAAAAATCAAAACTAACACCAATGCGTGGCAGGATATGTTCAACAAAACGCCGTCCTGACCCATACATACTATCTGGGAACAGCGCATGATCACCAGATGATAAGACCCCCAAAATGCCAAGACTTATAGCAGATAAGCCAGATGGTGTAGCAACCGCGTCATCCATTTGATAAAGTTCTGCAACGGCTTTTTCTGATGCCTCAGAGGTAGGTGTCCCAATACGACCATAATCATATTTACCGCGAGAATTGCGATAGTCATCGAGATTGGGTTTCAAAATCGTAGAGGTATGATAAACGGGAACATTAACAATCCCATGATGCGATAAGGGATCAGTTGACGCATGAACAACATATGTTGACTTACTAATGTTTTTATCTTTGTTTTTCATTTCAATTACTCGTTTGTTTCCACTGGACAAAGGGTGCGATCCCTATCGGGTGATCCCCATTCAGTCCACGATCCATCATAAATTGCAACATCAGTTTTCCCTAAAAGAGCCATACCAAAAGCAACGCCGCATGCAGTGACCCCAGACCCACAAGTGGTTACCACTGGCTGATCCATGGCAATGCCTGAGTCTGAAAACAAATGCTTTAACGCGTCAATGGGTTTCACGTATCCGCTATCAGCATCAATAAGGTTGCCAATCGGGCAGTTAATTGCCCCTGGCATATGCCCTGATGCCATTCCTTGTCGCGGTTCAGGTGCCGTGCCATCAAAGCGTCCTTTGGCTCGAGCATCAACAATTTGCATAGGACGATCAGCATCATTGCTGGCAACTAGGGAAATCATCTCATTCAGAGAAAGCACGCGAATTCCATCAAGCGGGGAGGAGGCGGTGAAGTTGCCTGATGTCGGTGTTGTTTTTCCTTGTTCCGTATGTCCGCCAGCCGCTTTCCATGCCTTAATCCCGCCGTTGAGGATACTCACATTGGAATGGCCAAAAAATCGGAACATCCACCATGCACGTGCCGATGATAAGAAACCAGATTGGTCATAGACCACAACATGCTGATCCTGATGAACACCTAACGCACGCATCATGGCCGTAAACTCATCTGCATCTGGCATTGTGTGCGGCAAGCCGGCATCAGGTTTGGCAATGGCGTTAATATCAAAATAAACAGCCTTGGGCAGATGTTCCGCTAGATATTCAGCTTTGGCATCACGATCAGAATTAGGCAGAACAAAGGTTGCATCCATGGCAAGCGCTGTTCCTGCGGTGATTTGATCTATAACCTCATTTGCCTCTATTAGCATTGTATCCTCGTTTTCTTGTTTTTTTCATCCGGATGTCTTCTGCAAACCTGACGATGACATTGCTACTCCAGCCATGCTGGGACAGGCAGATTTTTTTCACGCAAAAAGGTAGGGTTCCATATCTTGGATTGATAGCGTTGCCCACTATCACATAAAATCGTCACAATGGTTTTGCCTGGTCCCAAATCTTTTGCCAATCGCATTGCACCAGCAATATTAATTGCGCTAGAGCCACCAAGCAAAAGCCCTTCATGCTGAAGCATATCATAAATGATGGGCAGGGCTTCTTCGTCTGATATCTGATATTGAGTATCAATTTTTGCCATAGCTAGATTTGCGGTGATACGCCCCTGACCAATACCCTCACTGACCGAACCACCTTCAGCTTTGAGCTCTCCATGAGCATAATGGTGATAAAGCGCTGATCCAAAGGGATCGCTAAGTGCAATAGTTACATTTGATTTCTGTTCTTTCAGGTAACGGCTAATCCCGCCAATGGTTCCGCCTGACCCAACAGAACATGTAAATCCATCAATCTGACCACCCGTCTGTTGCCAGATTTCAGGCGCAGTATAGTGATAATGGGCATATTGATTGTCAGTGTTATCGAACTGATTGGCCCAGATCACATTGCCGCCTAGTTTTTCCAGCATTTCCTTTGCCAATTGTTCAGAATAGCGAACATAATTCCCAGGATCCTTATAGGGCTTTGCTGGAACAAGGCGCAGATCAACCCCTAACAGGCGAAGCATATCCTTTTTTTCTTGGCTCTGGGTTTCAGGCATAACGATAATCGTCTTATACCATCTGGCATTACCACACATGGCTAGGCTGATGCCGGTATTGCCTGCTGTGCCCTCAACAATGGTGCCTCCGGGTTTAAGGGAGTTCTTGGCCTCGGCTAATTCAATGATCCCTCGCGCGGCTCGGTCTTTGACAGAACCGCCGGGATTCATGAACTCTGCTTTTCCATAAATCTCACATCCAGTGGCTTTACTAGGGCCATTAAGGCGAATAAGTGGTGTATTTCCAATAGCTTCCAGAAAGCCAGCATATTGTTGTGCCATCTTGCGATATTCCTTTGCTATTTTAGGATGACTGAAACCAAACCATAGCAAAGCCCATCAACTTAAAAAAGGCTTTTCGCATTTGACTTTCATAGGCAATATAGGTTTTTGAACTACTGGAGTGTTTCTATGGCACGATTACTGATCTTACGGCATGGCAAGACCGAATTGGTCTCAGAGACAGGTCGTGACTTTGATCGCAAGCTAGTAGATAGAGGCCATAGAAACTGTGTTGATGTTGCCCGTTATATCAAAGGGCACTTATCACTTCCTGATCTGATCCTTTGCTCACCTGCTATCCGTGCAAAGGAAACCAAGGACTGGGTTATTGGTGAATGGGAAAAGTCACCAGTCATTATCGAAGACGAACGCATTTATAATGCCAGTGGGGAAACCCTTTATGAGGTCTTATGTGAACATGCCGGACCATATGAAACGGTCATGATTGTTGGTCATAATCCTGGTATGATTTTGCTAGCGCATTTGCTAATGGGTGACGATGGCAATCTTGCTGGAAAGGATATTAATGATTATCCTACTACTACCCTAGCGGATATGCTGTTTGATGCAGATAATTTTGCCAGCCTCAAACCTGAGAGCGGAAAACTGCTTTCATTGATCAGACCTAGAGATATGGTTCAGGTAGATAAAAAGGGCCGCTTATCATAGCGTTAAAATGGCCTATGTTGACAAATAATGTCTCAGAAATGACCATTGCTATGAGGAAAGATAGAGTTAAGGATTTAGACATGATTAAGACGCTTATAAAAACATCTTTGGGTTATGGTTTCGCCATTATTGGTGTTCTTTTTATTGTTTTCCCTGTTCAAGCTAGCAATCAATTTAAGTTGGGTAATATTGATGTCATGTATGATGGCGGTTTTTTTGATGCTGACCGCTTTACTGGCGACATTACTAGCGTTCGGCTTTACGAAAATGGCAAGCCTGTTGCCTATATGGATCATTTTGTTATTCGTCACCGCAAAAGAGCAGGGGGCGTTGTTCAACTTGAACAGTTCTTGATTGAGGGCTTGCGTGTCCGTGATGACGATGTGGCGTTGACCATTGACCGTGTTTCTATCGAAGACAGTGTTTTTGAAGAGGATATGCTGAAGTCAGAGTTTTGGGATACGAATGAAGAACCAGATATCTATTATTTGGGTGAGATTTCCATAGATACCCTAATGATGAATATCGA
>JAQCJL010000089.1 GCA_027593125.1 Pseudomonadota bacterium
GATCTTGGTGAGGCGATAGGTGTGGTGGGGTCAGAGAGAGCGAAACTCTGGGCTAAGAAAAAATCCCATCTTCTCGACGCTGAGGCGCTGCTTGATGTTTCTAGTGCTGTTCCATCAGAATTGGCACAAATTGGGTTGAGCGGAAGCCGTGATGGCAGGGCGCAATCCGCACGTAAACTGTTAGCAAGGGACGGGGTTACGATTGCCCAATTGATGCCATTATGGCCGGAGTTCTCTCGTATTCCTCAAAAATACCATTCTCAAATTGAAACAGATTGCCGTTATGCAGCGTATCTTGATCGTCAGAAATCAGATATTGCCGCGTTGCGCAGGGACGAATCTTTGCACATTCCTTCGCAGCTTAATTATCATCAAATTGGGGGGTTATCTGCTGAAAGCGTTGATATTCTCAAGCGATACCAGCCTGAGACCATTGGTCATGCTAGCCGCTTACCAGGATTAACCCCCGCCGCAGTGTTAGTTTTAATCCGTCACATACATCGTGCTGCCTAATGTTTCACGTGAAACACCAACCGCGCCGAAGCAAATCAGCTGTTTGGTCAGGAGATCAACACTATGATGTCTGAATCCGCCACCCGTGATGAGGTTTTGGCAGAAATTAACGCTACCCAAGATCAAATCACGAAATTGGAACAGTATCTCACCTTGCTAGAAGAGTGGCAAAAGGGTCTGAGCTTAGTTGGACCCGGGACGATGGATCAGGTCTGGCAAAGGCATATCTTGGATTCGGCACAGTTGCGACATCATATTGACCCATCAGCAGGGCTTATCATGGATATTGGCAGTGGCGCAGGGTTTCCTGGGCTTGTTTTGGCAATTCTTTACGGAGATCAGCTAAAATATCCAATAAAACTGATCGAATCAGATGGCCGCAAATGCCGCTTTTTGGAAGCGGTGGTTGCCGCAACTGGCGTTAAGGCTATGGTTGTTAATGAGCGGTTAGAGAATCTTGAGTTAATGTGGCCTAATGTTATCCTTGCCCGGGCCGTAGCCTCGCTTGATAAATTACTGGTCTGGACAGAAAGACAGCAACATCCTGGTCTCACTTGCCTGTTTATGAAAGGAAAAAAGGTAAATGAAGAATTGACCGTGTTAAAAAACTATCCGAAGATCAAAGTGACATCTACGCCAAGCATTACACATCCTGATGGGGTCATATTACGCCTAAACGGGTTTCGTTTGACACAAAATGTTCGCCAAACGCCGCGTTCACCCAAAGGGACAAAGCCAAATATGGGTAAAATGAACGCAAAACCAAGTCCAAATAAGCTGCGCAAGTCGCATGAAGGCAAAAAATATGACAAAAAGTAATATTATTGCTGTCAGTAACCAGAAAGGTGGTGTTGGTAAAACCACCACTACCGTTAATCTGGCAACGGCGTTAGCGGCGAGTGGGCGCCGGGTGCTGGTAGTTGATGCTGATCCTCAAGGTAATGCAAGTACTGGACTTGGGGTTGATAGGGATCACCGGGATGATGATCTTTATCAACTTATCTCAGGTGCCATTGGCATGAAGGAAGCTATTAGTAAAACTGCTGTTGATGGGGTTGAGCTAATCCCTGCATCAGCAGATTTATCAGCGATTGAATTAGAGTTGGCCAGCAAAGAAGATCGCAACATAAGACTTAAGTCATTGATTATCAATGTAAAAGATAAATATGATTATATTTTTATTGATTGCCCGCCGTCGCTAGGCCTATTGACTGTAAATGCGCTAGTTGCGTCTGATTCGGTGCTGATACCATTGCAATGTGAATATTATGCCCTTGAAGGATTATCGCAGTTAATGGATACGGTAGAAATGGTGCGGCTTGGGCTTAATCCAGACCTATTAATCAAAGGCATTGTCTTGACCATGTATGACAGTCGAAATAATCTGTCGGGTATGGTGGCAGCTGATGTTCGTGATCATTTAGGCGCGTTAGTATATCAAACGGTAATTCCGAGGAATGTCAGGGTATCAGAGGCCCCATCCTATGGTGTTCCTGTGTTGCTTTATGATATTGGTTGTAGTGGCTCTGCCGCCTATATTTCGCTAGCAGGCGAGTTTATCAAGCAGGAAAAATAATATGGCTAAAAAAACACCTCAACAAACTCCTGAAAAATCCACATCATCTTCGCCTAGACGCGCAAGTGAAAAGGGATTGGGCCGCGGGCTTAAGGCTCTTTTAGGGGATCGCCCTGCGCTTAACGCGGTAAGCGCGGATCAAATCGCATCCACAGCATCCCAAGACGAAGCAAATCAGAACCAAAATGATCGCATTGTTGCCATTGAAAAGATTTCCCCAAATCCTTGGCAGCCCAGACAGCATTTCGCAGATACCGAATTGGGCGAATTAGCGAAGAGTCTGAAACAACATGGCATGATTCAGCCTCTTTTAGTGCGTCCACACCCTGATAAACCCGATCATTTCCAGTTGATCGCTGGTGAACGCAGATGGCGCGCGGCACAATTGGCAAAACAGCACGAGGTGCCGGTTGTAATTCGCAACACGGATGAAAAACAAGCAGCAGAAATGGCGTTGATTGAAAATATTCAGCGCCAAGACCTGAATACCATAGAAGAAGCTGAAGGATATCAGCGTTTAATGGTTGAGTTTTCCTATACACAAGAAGAGTTAGCAGGAGTTGTAGGAAAATCCCGTAGCCATCTGGCAAATACCCTAAGATTATTAAATTTGCCGCCAAAAGTCAGAGAGATGATCGCAAATGGTATCATCACCTCTGGGCAGGCGCGTCCATTGATTGGTCACAATGATGCTGTATCTCTTGCAGAAATGATTGTAAAACAAGGGCTTAACTCAAGACAGGCAGAACAGCTGGCCGCAAAACCCAAGGCTGAAACATCTCCGCCCCCTAAAACGGTTGATGCGGATCTCAAAGCCATGGAACACCGTTTAGCTGAAGTGTTAGGGTTGAATGTGAAAGTGGATTTCAATCTTAAGACTGAAAAGGGCAAAGTGATGATTTCTTGTGAATCTTTAGACCAGTTTGATGCTTTAATTGATCACTTGATGCAGAAAAAATAATCGCTTATCGCTTCTGTCCTGCCATTTGGCTAATCGCTAGCATAGCTTGTGCGGTGGATGTGGCCGCAGGAATGCCTTGCCGGGTTTGCTCTTCGGCTTGACTAAGCCGATCAATGGCTTTGATGATATTTTGTGATGACCAATGGGTTAAATGCCGGGTGACTATAGCCTTTTCATTAAAAAAAATAGGCGGTTTATGCTGGCTAACAGCTTCACTTGGGTTAAGGCCTGTTTCCATCATTCCATTTAGACGAAAAAGTCTGAGAAAATAACTCATTCCAGCTCTTAAAATCGCTTCGGGGGCAATGGCATCTATCATGGCTCGGTCAAATTGATCACCAAGGGAGCGCATATCACCTGATGCTGCTGCCGAAACCACATGGGAAGTAGCGATTTGGGCACTGTCCCCAAGGGCAGCAACCACCATTTCAAGAGTAATTTGACCACCAGGCCCGGCCATAACGGCTAGTTTTTCTAATTCTGATCGGCTCATTAACCGGTCAGAGCCTAAATGGCTAATCATCCAGCTCATAGCGTTACTATCAACACGGATGTTATGAAACGAAAAAATCTCTTTTGCCAATGCCGCTAATTGGCGCTCTTCATCAGGATAGCAACCAATAGTTCCAGCAATTGGTGATGCATCAAGAAGCTTAACTAATTTTGATCGCGTGTTCACGCTCTCTGATGTCATAACAATGATACAATGATCAAAAGCATGATCAATAAGCCGTTTAACCTGATCTGTCGCTGTGTCCGTAATGTTGCTTACGCGGACAAGTCTTTTTTCACCCATGGCTGGGATAGCGGCGGCGCTGTCATATAATAAAGTGGGATCAGCATTAATGCTATCGCCTGATAATTCTGTGACTGAAAATGGATCCTTAAGATCCGCTACATATTGGCGAGATAGGGTTTTGGAACGTTCGCTAATCAGACCCTGATCTTGACCATAAAACAGCGCAACCAATAAATTGGCTGGTGGGGAAGTTAAAAAACGGTCTGTGTCACGTGCCGCTATTTTCATGAAAGGTATCCCTGAAAATTATTCACCTAAATCACGATTAGTAAAATAGGCCAATAATTCCATATAAACCTGTTCGGATAATTGTTTGGCTAGCCGTTCTTGAGCTTGGGTTGCTGCAATATCTTGACCATATAACGATGATACCGCCCCAAAAGTGGCATTAAGGCTAAGGCTTTCGCTAATAACCGTTTTGCCAGTCTTCTGATCATAAAGGGCGTAGGTAAGTTTAACGGTGGTTGAGGTATCACTTTGGTTTTGGGATATGGACGAGGTTAAGCGATAACGAATGTCACCTTGAGGGTGACGAGCCAATAACAGGTTAAGATTTTGCCGGAAAATCTGATCTGAACGTTGAGACGCCGTTGTGACATCAATTTGGCCAAGTGCGTTAACATCATCCGGATTAAGACGTTCCACAGAACTGCAACCCGATATGAGGAAAAGCATAACAGCAAAACCGAAATATTTGATCCAACCGGTCATAAATTTACACTACCACATTGACGATTCGATTGGGAACCACAATGATTTTTTTAGGCGCTTGTCCATCAAGATACTTGATCACAGCATCAAGCTTCATGGCCTCTTCTTCAATCTGTGCCTTATCCGTATTAGGTGGAAGATTAAGAGTTCCGCGCAATTTACCATTTACCTGAACCGGCATGGCAATCGTTTCGACCACGAGCCATGCCTCATCTGCCTGTGGCCAGGATTGGGTGGCCAACATCGTATCATGACCGAGATGATGCCACATTTCCTCAGCGATATGTGGGGCAATCGGGGCAAGTAACTGTGCTAAGGTTTCAACACTAAACCGCCGTGCCCAATTTTGGGATGCTGTGTTTTCATCACAGGATGCAATGGCATTATTAAGGCTATGCAATGCCGCAACCGCACGATTAAAGCGAAACCGTTCAATATCTTCGGTAATGCCGCGGATCGTTTGATGGGTGATTTTGATCAAAGCCTCCGCTTTGCTATCCATAGGCTCTGGTGCATGCGAATGAATATCTGCAAATGGTCTAGCGTCGTCATCATTTAAACTCAACCGGAACACGCGATTAAGAAACCGGCTCGCGCCTTCGACCCCAGCGCTAGTCCATTCCATGTCACGTTCAGGTGGTGAATCCGACATCATGAAAAGCCGTGCAGTATCAGCGCCATAGGTTTCTATAATCTTATCAGGATCAATAACATTACGTTTAGACTTGCTCATCTTTTCAATGCGGCCGGCTTTGACGGATTTGCCGCCATCGCGTTGTTGCCATTCTTCACCTTGCTTTTCGACCTCATCAGGGAAAAGCCAACGGCCCTTATCATCTTGGAAAGTCTGATGGCAAACCATGCCTTGGGTCATCATACCGTCAAAAGGTTCAGCCAGATCAAGATACCCACATGCTGAAAGTGCGCGTGTGAAAAACCGCGAATACAGCAGATGCAAAACCGCGTGTTCTACCCCACCAATATATTGATCAACAGGAAGCCAGTAAGACATAGCTTCTTTGGAAAAGGCGATATTCGGATCAGGATCAGCAAACCGGAGAAAATACCATGAGCTTTCAAAAAATGTATCAAAAGTATCCGTTTCCCGGGTGGCTTTACCGCCACAATCTGGGCAAGTGGTATGTTTCCATGTGGGGTGATGATCCAGAGGATTACCAGGTTTATCAAATTGCACATCGTCAGGCAGGGTAACAGGCAAATCTTGTTCAGGCACAGGCACCAAACCGCAAGACGGGCAATGAATAATCGGGATAGGACAGCCCCAGTAACGTTGCCGGCTAATGCCCCAATCGCGGAGACGCCATGAGACCTTGCCCTCACCTTTGCTAAGCTCTTCTAGTTTAGAAATCGCTGCGGTGATAGCAGTTGGCACGTCCATCCCGTTGAGGAAATGTGACTGATAAAGCAGCCCATCACCCGTATAAGCGATATCATCAATGGCAAAATCAGCCGGATCAGTATCACTTGGCAAGACCACAGGAATAACAGGCAAGTCATATTTCCGAGCAAAATCAAGGTCGCGTTGATCATGGGCGGCACAGCCAAAGAGGGCGCCGGTGCCATAATCCATCAATACAAAATTAGCAACATAGACAGGCAATTTCCATTCAGCGTCAAAAGGATGCTGAACATAAAGTCCTGTGGCATAGCCTTTTTTCTCTGCCGCCTCAATCATGGCTTCTGATGTTCCCATGCGATTGCATTCATCTAGGAATTCCTGCAATTCGGGATTTGTTTTTGCTAAAGCCATGGCCAGAGGATGCGTGGCAGAAATTGCCATAAAGCCTGCGCCATAAAGCGTATCCGGACGAGTGGTAAAAACCTCAATATGGTCAAAATTACTGACGATATCATCCCCAAGTGATGGGTCATACGCCAAAGGAAACTTCACCAAGGCACCAGTGGATCGTCCAATCCAGTTATGCTGCATGATGCGCACGCGATCAGGCCAGCGATCAAGGGTTTCAATGGAATCTAACAAATCTTGGGCAAAGGCGGTAATTTTCAAAAACCATTGGGATAACAACCGCCGTTCAACCGGCGCCCCTGAACGCCAACCACAGCCATTAACAACCTGTTCATTGGCAAGAACGGTGTTTTCAACCGGATCCCAGTTTACCCAACTTTCTTTACGGTAAGCCAGACCTGCCTTGATAAAATCAAGGAACATTTTCTGCTCAAACCGGTAATAGCTGGCATCACATGTCGCAAACTCACGCCGCCAGTCATAAGACAGCCCCATTTTCCCAAGCTGATCACGCATAGAATCAATATTCGCATGCGTCCAGCGTGCCGGATGATCACCGCGTTCAATCGCCGCATTTTCCGCAGGCAAGCCAAACGCATCCCATCCCATCGGGTGCAGCACATTATACCCTTGGGCGCGTTTGAACCTCGCCACCACATCGCCAAGGGTATAATTACGGACGTGACCCATATGAATGCGGCCCGAAGGGTAGGGAAACATCTCAAGCACATAATATTTGGGGCGGCTGCGATCAAGTTCAGCGTGAAAACATCCGGCTTCAAGCCAACGATCTTGCCATTTTCGTTCAATTTCAATGGCGGTATAGCGCGTCATGGCATATCCAAAAGTAAGGAGAAGTTGCTAGAAAATTACTGGGCGTCCTGAATATTGGCGGAACGTATCTCGCGCGCACGGGTTAGGATCAAATCCTCCATTCGGCGTGCAAAATCAGCATCCTGCCCGATATCAGTCCAATTTGACCCTTGGTTTTGCTGAACATAGACCAGCACCCGGATCGCATCAGCCCGCAATTCGCGATCAATCACAAAAACCGCAATTTTAATCC
>JAQCJL010000090.1 GCA_027593125.1 Pseudomonadota bacterium
CAAGTCTTTAGAAACCCTCTTGTTTCATGGATGGCTTCGGCAAGACCACACCGGATAATTGGGGTGCCGGTTGGAAACGCGCTGGTTAGGCGAGTTGGCAGCCGATTATCCAACATCACGAAAACTCCGCGATCGTTTTCACGCCGGATCAATCGACCAAAAGCTTGGCGTAGTTTCATTCGGGTTAACCGATCTGTCCACGCCTCACGCCCAAACATTTCTGCTCTTGCTTTAAACAGCATATCGGGTCTTGGCCATGGAACCCGATCAAAAACAATGAGTCGTAAAGCTTCCCCCGGAACATCAATGCCGTCACGGATCGCATCGGTGCCAAGAAGACAGGATTGGGGCTCAGAACGAAAAATCTGAATAAGGGTGTTGAGGTTCATGGCATCCATATGCTGGGCATAAAGCGGCAATCCTGCCTCAGCCAGTTGCCTAGCCAAATCAGGATAAATAGCCTTGAGACGGCTAATGGCCGTAAATAATCCTAATGCTCCTCCGCGTGATGCCATCATCAGCATAGCCATCGCGGCACTGGTCTGGCGTGCATCATTGCGATCACAATCAGTGACGATAAAAACCCGAGCTTGTTCCGCATAGTTAAATGGTGAGGGCACAGATACCCTTTGTGTGGGATGACCCAAATGGCTTGCCCCGGTGAGGCGACTAGCATTATCCCATGCCACCTCATCTGGCTGATCGCTATTGATCTCCAGCCGATCAGTAAGGGTAGCTGAGGTAATCACCACCCCCTTAGCAGGGGTTAGGACATGATCATGGAACGGGCGTGATGGATCAATCCAATGGCGGTGGATACCAACATCGACATCTTCCCCCATGCGCCGTGTTGCTTCCATCCAATCAATAAAGCCTTCCATGCCGCCGTCACCAATCCCGTCAAGCAAGCTTATCCATGCTGCCAAAGGTCCTGATGCTCGCCTAATTAATCCACGAGCTGCCCCTTCCAGCCGTTGGCGAGCCTCGGTGTCCAGAATATCACTTTCATCAGCTAGCATAGTTTTCAGGCGTTCAGCTAAGCGTGTCAAAGGAATAGAGATCGCTGCCAGTTCTTGGCGTAACGGGGCAATCAGTGTCGCCAGCCTTGCGTCAATAGGCTCAAGTCCAGCCTCAAGGCTATAAAGGCTCTCAGGTTGATCAATACGGTCATAGACGGTTTGGCGAATATGATAAAAAAATGTCTCTAATAATCCATCAGGTTCACCCTCGGTCAGACGCTTGCGCCAGCCTGTCGCGGGCAGAACAGCCGCGGCTTGAAATGCGGCTTCAAGGTCTTGCATGGCAGGACTGCCTTCTTCCAGCAGATTACCTAAGCGTTGGCGTATTCCGCGCAACCGGCGATTGCCTCGGCGTTGGTCTTCGCCGCCTCTGATCCAGCGGCGAAGGTCAGCGGCCTCTGCCCCTGTAAAGGCAGTAGAAAACGCGCTATCGGCGGCATCAAATAGGTGATGGCCTTCATCAAAAACATATCTGTTGACGCTGCGTGCCTCTGGACTGCTGGCTAAGCTGTTCATCACAGCCGTAATCATAACCAACGCATGATTAGCAATGACGATGTCACTATGGGCGGCACGCGCACGGTTTTTTTCAACATAACATTTGCGGTAATGAAAACAGGCAGAATGAATACACTCACCGCGTCGATCAGAGAGCCCTTGGGTTAGCCCATATCCAAATAGGTCTGATAACCAAGCAGGAAAATGTGCACCAGTCAGATCACCATCACCACTAGCCTCAGCCCAGCGTGCCATTAACCCTAGTGCGATGGCCGTGCGCGGTGTTGCTGAGGCCGCGGTCAGGGCTTCTTCTAAATTCAAAAGGCAAAGATAATTTTCACGTCCTTTTCGGATGACGACACGCTTTTCGCGTTCATCCGCGTGATCATAAAGCCGTGCCATTTCACTTTCAATCTGATGCTGAAGGCTACGGGTATAGGTGGAAATCCAAACGGGTGCGGTGTTGGTTTCTGCCCATAGAGAAGCGGGCGCCAAATACCCCACGGTCTTTCCGGTGCCAGTGCCAGCCTCTGCCATCACTAGATGCGGGCTGGCCTTATCAACTGGCGGGGTAAAGGCATGGATCAAGCTTTCAGTATAGGCCATTTGGCCTGGGCGGATTTCTTTGCCGTGCCCTAGCATATGATTTAGACGGTTTTGGGCGTCTTGTGGATGTATCGGGAAGTTGCCAGCAGGGGGCGCAGGGCCATCATCAGGCATTTCATCAAGCCGAGTCCAGATGGCAGCATCGCGGCTATTTGGGGGCGCGGCTGGCGGCATGGCCTCACCCAAAGCGGCCATAACCATGGGGGCCCAGCCCCACCCCCCTTGCGCCATCAGCCGGGCAAACCCAGCGGCAAGGGTCTTTTCTTTGCCAGACCAACCCATGATCAGCTCAAGCATGGTATGGGCAAGAACAGGCATCAGCATAGTCTGATCTTCAGGATCATTGGTGCTTGCAAGGCCAAGATTAGCGGCCAGACCGGCGGCGGTAGGAACAGCAAACCGTGCTGGCCTGACAAAGGCAAATAGCTCCAGCAGGTCAAGCCCGGCTAAACCGTCTTTATCACGTCCCAATTTATGGGCACACCATCGTTGATGGCAGTAAAGCACAGCTTCATGATCCAGCCTTTTGTTTGCCTCAGCGTGAGAAAGCTGTTCAATATCACCATCCACCCCAACCCAAATCACCTGATCAGGTAGCGGCATAATTGCGGCAAGTTGGGGAAGGGACAGGGTAGACATTATGGTGAAAAAGCCTTCATGGTAAAATTACAATCATCACAGTAAGCATAGCAAAGACAGGCCAAGGGATCAGTATCCCTATTGACGCTGACGCCTCAACCCCTTAACTATCGCTTCCAGCAACTATTTCAAACTGGAATGTCACATATCATGGAAACAATGTCTTCCTCTGCTTTTGCCGATCTCGCTAACAACGCTAAAGCTTGGCCTTTTATCGAAGCTAAATTGCTCATTGAGCGGCTAGAAAAAATGGGTGGTAAAACCGGTCCAGAATCAGAGGTAATTTTTGAAACGGGATATGGTCCATCAGGGTTGCCGCATATTGGCACATTTGGTGAAGTTGTTCGCACCTCAATGGTGCGTCACGCTTATCATATTCTGACTGGCAAACCCACGCGGTTAATCTGTTTTTCAGATGATATGGATGGCTTGCGTAAAGTTCCTGATAATGTGCCAAATCGCGATCTTTTAGCTGAACATCTGGGTAAGCCCTTGACGCAAGTGCCTGATCCTTTTGGAACCCATGCCAGCTTTGGGGAACATAACAACGCTCGTCTATGTGCCTTTTTGGATAGTTTCGGCTTTGAGTATGAGTTTTTGTCAGCCACGGAATGTTATCAATCAGGTCGTTTTGACGCGGCCCTTCAAACCATTTTAGAAAACTATGACAGCATCATGAAAGTCATGCTGCCAACCCTAGGCGAAGAGAGACAAGCCACTTATAGCCCATTCTTGCCTGTCTGCCCTCGTACGGGTGAGGTGTTGCAAGTGCCGATCACCGAAACAGATCCAGCAAAGGGATTGATCCGCTATGTTGACCCCGGTACGGATGAAACCGTTACCACGGGTATTGATGGCGGTAAGGTGAAATTGCAATGGAAATGTGATTGGGCGATGCGGTGGTATGCGCTTGGCATTGATTATGAGATGAGCGGCAAGGATTTGAGCGAGTCTGTCAAATTGTCATCAAAAATCACGTCGATCATGGGTGGAACACCTCCGGCTGGATTTTCGTATGAGCTGTTTCTTGATCAAAATGGTGAGAAAATATCAAAATCACGCGGCAATGGGCTTAGCGTTGAGGAATGGCTGACCTATGGGACGGCCGAATCACTGGCGCTATTCATGTATAATCAGCCTAAGCGTGCTAAACGGCTTTATTTTGATGTTGTGCCAAAAATGGTTGATGATTATTTCAGCCATCAATCCGCCTATGGGGATCAGGACACTGCCGCCCAAATTGAAAACCCAGTTTGGCATATTCATCAAGGCCAGCCGCCTCAATTTGATGTGCCTGTCAGCTTTTCGCTTTTGTTAAACCTTGCTGGCGTTTGTCAGGCAGAAACCGCAGAGGTCATTTGGGGTTATCTGGTGCAATACGCCCCGAATGTCAGCCCAACTTCGCATCCAGAACTGGCGCGATTAGTGGATTATGCTGTGACCTATTATCAAGATAGGGTCAGGCCGACCAAGCAATACCGCCAGCCGACTGAGGCTGAAGCCGGATATCTTCGCCAACTTGCAGAGCAACTGGCACAGTTGCCTGATGACGCGGCGGCAGAAGATATCCAATCTGCAGTTTTCTCAATCGGAAAAGAAGCAGGGTATGATCCCCTGCGGCAATGGTTTTCCTGTCTTTATGAAGTGTTATTAGGCCAGCAAGAAGGCCCTCGCATGGGGTCATTTATTCGGCTTTATGGTTTAACGGCAATGCAAGACCTCTTGCGTCAAGCGGCTGATGGCAAGTTGGCAACACAAATGGCAGGAGAAGCAAGGTGATCAGCCGTGCCGCGACAGCCCTAGCCCGACTGTTGCCAGCAGAAACAGCACACCGAATGGCTGTGTGGGGGATGGCTCATGGTCTGACCCCTCGCCGCGACCACCGCCAACCCCTGCCACGGCTTGCACAAAACCTGATGGGTCTTGATTTTCCTAATCCGCTTGGCTTAGCAGCAGGATTTGATAAAAACGCAGAAGCTATCAACGGCACGTTTCAGCTTGGCTTTGGCTTTGCTGAAGTGGGAACACTTACCCCATTACCACAAGCAGGAAATGCTAAACCGCGAGTGTTTCGCCTGATCTCAGACGCGGCGGTGATTAATCGTTATGGCTTTAATAATCAAGGGGCTAAAGCGGCAGCGGCAAGACTAAAAGCCTATCGCGAGACAGCCAAGTCATGGCATGGACCACTAGGGGTAAATATTGGCGCCAACAAAGATAGCTCTGATCGTATTGCAGATTATTATAGCACAGCATTAGCGCTTTCGCCTTTTGCGGATTATGTGACGGTTAATGTGTCCTCACCCAATACGCCGGGATTGCGTGATATGCAGACCCCGCAAATCTTAGCTGAAATTATGACAGCCGTGAAATCAGGGCTTGATCGTCCTGATCTGCCTGTGATGATCAAATTAGCCCCAGATATGGAAGAAGACGATTTTTTTGCAGTGCTTGATCGCTTGCCTGATCTGGGTGTGGCTGGGGTAATTTTGACCAACACCACCATCCAGAGACCAGATCAACTGACCTCACCCCATAAGACCGAATCGGGTGGTTTATCGGGATTGCCACTTCTTGCGGCATCAACAGAGCGGTTATCAATGGCGCATAAACGGCTTCGGGGTAAAGTGATGCTAATCGGTGTAGGCGGCATTAATAGCGCTGAGGCTGCTTATGCCAAAATCCTGGCCGGGGCTAATCTCATTCAGCTTTACACCGCCCTTGCCTTGCAAGGCCCTGATTTACCATACCGCATTATTGCGGGCCTTGATCAGTTGCTTGCCCGTGATGGGTATCAACATCTTAATGATGCGGTAGGCCAGGCTAAAGATGCCGCAGAAGCCTTAGCCGCAAGCGGATGGACGGCAAACCATACCCGATAAGCGATGAACGGCTCAGCCCTTATGAGGGCTTAAGGCGCTCTAACGCCTGATGAAACCGAGATGGAAACAGCATCTGTGGGCTTTGAAATTCGTAAGGATTTTGTGATTTGGTCTTAGGTGATAAAACGCGGCAAGCCAGCACAGCAACAATGCGAATAACAGAGCTAATACTCTCATTGCCTTGATGCGCCAAATAAATGTTTTGGCAAAGCTCATCAAGCGTCAACCCTTCTTCACGAGCAAGTTCGTCCAAGATATTCCAGATTTCTTGTTCTAACATCAAGGTCGTTCGGCGCTTATCAACGGTGACATTGCGCTTAACCTTTGTTACTGGGGAGGAGGATGGGATGGTCATGATATCAGAGGCCGGGTCAGAATGCGGTTCGCTTTGAACTCTTTCCTATGCTTTTACGACGATGTCTTTCGCGACGGTTTCTTTTGCAAAGCGTCTACTATCTATATGAATATATAGTTACCTTAAAATAGGAGTATAAGATAACACTTAAGAGCTATTTCGTCATCTCATTTACTCTAGGCTGAAATCATGACCATTGTTGGAGACAAAAAATCACGCTTCATCTTGACGACAGGCGGCGGATGCGCTAGTTAACGCCTTCTAATAACGATATGAATATGATTTCGGCAAAATGCCACCTAACATTTGAGGAGTACGATATGTCCCGTCGTTGTGAATTGACAGGTAAAGGTGTGATGACTGGTAATAATGTCAGCCATGCCAATAACCGTACTCGTCGCCGGTTTCTGCCAAACCTTCAAAACTCTTCTATGGTTAGTGATGCACTTGGTAAGTCGGTATCGTTTCGGGTTTCCACTGGCGCCATCCGCACAGTAGAGAAATCAGGTGGAATTGATGCTTATCTGCTGTCCACTAAAGACGAAAACCTCAGCTTGAATGCGACACGCGTCAAGCGTGCTATCAAAGCCGCTCTCGCCAGCGAATAAGGTTTCTGCTTTACCCTTTTATGCAAGCATTATGCGACGCGGCGTCCACGTACGCGTTTAGGTTTGCTGTCTTCATCAAACAAATCAGCTAGCTGGGTGGTCACTGCACCGCCAAGCTGATCAACATCAGTGATGGTAATAGCTCGTTGATAATAACGTGTCACATCATGACCAATGCCAATTGCCATAAGCTGAACAGGTGAGCGTGTTTCAATATATTGAATCACTTGCCGCAGATGGCGTTCCAAATAATTTCCCGGGTTAACGGATAGGGTTGAATCGTCAACTGGGGCACCATCCGAGATAACCATCAGAATCCGGCGCTCTTCGTGGCGAGCAATCAGCCGATTATGGGCCCATAAGAGGGCTTCGCCATCTATATTCTCTTTTAACAAACCCTCTCTTAGCATCAGGCCAAGGGATTTCCGTGCCCTCCGCATCGGAGAGTCTGCGGATTTATAGATGATATGGCGCAAATCATTCAGCCGTCCCGGATAGGCGGGCTTACTTGCCAATTGCCAAGCTTCACGCGATTGACCGCCTTTCCAAGCGCGCGTGGTAAAGCCTAGAATTTCCACCTTTACGCCGCAGCGCTCAAGCGTTCTGGCCAGAATATCTGCTGCTGCTGCCGCAATAGTAATTGGCCGTCCACGCATCGATCCAGAATTATCGATAAGAAGCGAAACAACGGTATCACGAAAGGTGATTTCAGATTCCATTTTATAGGAAAGCGGATGCGTTGGCTGTGTCACTACGCG
>JAQCJL010000091.1 GCA_027593125.1 Pseudomonadota bacterium
ATGCTCCATCCATGGGGTGGCTGTTTGTTAAACGCCGAATGGCGGCTGAACTTGGCCCAGACTGGCAATCTCGTTTTGCTGATTTTGAAAAAACCGCCGCCGCGGCGGCCTCGCTTGGTCAGGTGCATCGCGCGACCAGCCATGACGGGATGAAGCTAGCGTGTAAATTGCAATACCCTGATATGGCCTCTGCCGTGCAGGCAGATTTGCGTCAGCTCAAGCTGATTTTCTCGCTTTATGAACGCTATGATAAAGCCATATCAACATCAGATATTCACACTGAGCTAGCTGAACGCCTTGAAGAAGAACTGAATTATAAACGTGAAGCATCGAATATGCGTCTCTACCGCTATATGCTGGATGGGGTGGAAGGCGCCAATGTGCCCGACACGATTGATGATCTGTCCAGTGAACGACTTTTGACGATGACATGGGTCGAAGGGATTAGGCTAAAAGCCTTTATTGAGAATAATGAAGATCAAGAAAGCCGAAACCGAGTGGCAGAAAATATGTTTCGCACTTGGTATGTGCCATTTTATTATTATGGGGTGATCCATGGTGATCCGCATCCGGGAAATTACACCATCACCCCTGATGGTGGCGTAAATTTGCTGGATTATGGCTGTATTCGGCTGTTTAGACCAGATTTTGTTCGCGGGGTCATTGAACTTTATAAGGCGCTGCGCGATAATAACGAAGAACAGGCTGTCACGGCTTATGAATATTGGGGCTTTAAAGGGCTTGACCGTGAAACCGTTAATGTGTTGAACATATGGGCGCGTTTCATCTACACTCCCCTATTAGAAGATAGGGCGCGTCCGATCCAAGAAATGCGTGGCGGCGCTCATGGGCGAGAATTAGCCATGCAGGTGCATGCGGAACTAAAGCGAATTGGTGGTGTAAAACCGCCGCGTGAGTTTGTTCTGATGGACCGTGCCGCACTTGGTCTTGGTTCTGTTTTTATGCATTTGAAAGCAGAGGTGAATTGGCATCGTCTTTTTGAAGGGATGATTGATGATTTTGATGTTGATGTGTTGCGCCAACGTCAAATAGAGGCCGCAGATAAGGCAGGTTTACCAAGTTATCTTTGGCAACATGATGAAGGCTTGGAAAATTAAGCTTAAGAAAGAACGATGAGGGATAAAGAATGATTATTGGCGTTCCAAAAGAAATACAAAAGGATGAAAGCCGAGTTGCCGCAGTTCCAGAAACGGTCAAAAAACTGATCGCAATGGGGTTTGAGGTTGCTGTGGAAAAAGGCGCTGGTGATAGGGCGCTGATCCCAGATAGCATGTTTGAGGGCGCTGGCGCATCTATGGTCACCAACACCAAGGCACTTGGTGCAGATTTGGTGTTTAAGGTTAGGCCGCCATCAGAGGACGAGATAAGCAAATTGTCCAAAGGCGCAACAGTTATCAGCCTGATGGAGCCTTACAGCAACAATAATGTGGCAAAAAAACTCGAAGCCGCAGGCGTTAACGGTTTTGGCCTAGAATTGGTGCCGCGTATTACCCGAGCGCAATCCATGGACGTGTTATCAAGTCAAGCTAACTTAGCGGGTTATCGCGCTGTGCTTGAGGCTAGCGCCGTTTTTACACGGGCGTTTCCCATGATGATGACCGCCGCCGGAACAGTGCCACCTGCCAAAGTATTGGTTATGGGTGCTGGGGTGGCAGGATTGCAGGCGATTGCCACTGCAAAACGCCTTGGGGCAGTGGTTTCTGCGACAGATGTTCGTCCTGCGGTGAAAGAACAAGTGGAATCGCTAGGCGGCAAATTCGTTGCGGTTGAAGACGAAGAGTTCAAAGCCGCAGAAACATCAGGTGGTTACGCCAAAGAAATGAGCGACGCCTATAAAGCAAAGCAAGCTCAGTTAATTGCAGATACTATCAAAACCCAAGATATCATTATTACTACCGCGCTTATCCCCGGGCGGGCTGCTCCGGTGCTGGTAACTGAAGATATGGTTAAGACCATGAAACCTGGCTCTGTGATTGTTGACCTAGCGGTGGAACAGGGCGGCAACTGCCCGATCAGTGAAGCTGGAAAAGTGGTTGTGAAACATGGGGTGACCTTGGTAGGACATACCAATATGGCAGGAAGATTGGCTGAGGTGGCTTCGATGCTCTATGCTAAGAACTTGCTCAACTTCCTAAGCAATCTGTGGGATGCTGAAGGTAAGATGCTAAAAATGGACAGCGATGATGAAATTATCACCAGCAGTCTGATCACCAAAGGCAAGGCCGCGGCGAAACCATCGGCCAAAGCCCAAAAGGAAGAAGCGGATAAGAAAGAAGAAGAGGAAACAAATCATGGCGAGTGATGTTCTGCTTTCGCAAGCAAAAACCCTGTCTGGTCAGGCTGAGGCACTTTTGGCAGAAAGCCAAGCCTTGGAACAATCCCTTTTGACTTTGAGTCATGAGACTGCGGCTAGTGGTCATGCTGGGGTGGAGCCACTTTATTTTGGGATCACGGTGCTGATCTTAGCGTGTTTTGTCGGCTATTATGTGGTTTGGCGCGTAACTCCAGCCTTGCACTCACCTCTTATGGGTGTGACCAACGCGATTTCATCCGTGATTATTGTTGGGGCGTTAATCGCAGCTGGCCCAGCTGATCTTGGATTTGCCCAGATCATGGGTTTCCTTGGAATTGTCCTCGCCTCAATTAATATTTTTGGCGGTTTTATTGTCACCCAGCGGATGCTGGCTATGTTTAAGCGTAAAGGGAGATAGAGATGGGCGCTTCAATTTCGGCATATCTTTATCTGGTCGCGGCGGTCATGTTTATTATGGCCTTGCGCGGCTTATCTTCACCAGAAACCGCACGAATGGGGAATTTCTATGGCATGGGGGGAATGGCTATTGCCATTATCACAACCATCTCTATGCCAGATGTGGTTAATTATGGCCTTATCCTTGCCGGTATTGTGATTGGTGGCGGGATCGGCAGTTTTATTGCCATGCGGATTCAAATGACCGCCTTACCGCAATTGGTGGCGGCGTTTCACTCGCTTGTTGGTCTGGCGGCTTGTGCGGTCGCAGCGGCGGCGTTTTATAACCCCACCCCTTACGGAATTGGTGTGCCTGGGAATATTGCTTTTGGCAGTTTGATTGAAATGTCCCTTGGTTTGGCCATTGGTGCGATCACCTTTACGGGGTCAATCATCGCCTTTGGCAAACTGCAAGGGCTTATCAGTGGCAAACCTGTGACCTTCCCAGGGCAACATTTTCTCAATGCTGGCCTTGGTATTCTGTTGATTTTGCTGGTGGCATGGCTAGCGGCAAGCAATAGCACTCTAGCTTTCTGGCTGGTATTTCTGGTGGCACTGATCGGCGGAGTGTTGATCATTATTCCAATTGGTGGCGCAGATATGCCAGTAGTGATTTCCATGCTTAATTCCTATTCAGGATGGGCGGCAGCAGGCATCGGATTTACCCTAGGTAATCCGCTTTTGATCATCACCGGTTCACTGGTTGGGGCAAGTGGGGCGATCCTTTCGTATATCATGTGTAAGGGGATGAACCGTTCCTTTTTCAATGTCATTCTTGGGGGTTTCGGCGGTGAGGCCACAGGCATAGCTGGGGCAGATAACGGAGATAAAGTTGTCAAACAGGGCAGTGCAGATGATGCCAGCTTTATTATGGGCAATGCTTCTTCTGTTATTATTGTTCCGGGTTACGGTATGGCGGTTGCTCAGGCTCAGCACGCTCTGCGTGAGATGGGTGATCTGCTCAAAGCTGAAGGGGTGCAGGTGCGCTATGCTATTCACCCGGTGGCTGGACGGATGCCAGGGCATATGAATGTTCTGCTAGCAGAAGCCAATGTCCCTTATGATGAGGTGATGGAATTAGATGAAATTAACCGTGATTTTGCCCAAACGGATGTGGCCTTTGTTATTGGCGCGAATGATGTGACGAACCCATTGGCAAAAACGGATCCGACCTCACCCATTTATGGAATGCCTATTCTTGATGTGGAAAGAGCTAAGACCGTGCTGTTTGTGAAACGGTCGATGGCCTCTGGCTATGCTGGGGTCGACAATCCACTGTTTTTCAATGACAACACTATGATGCTGTTTGGCGATGCAAAGAAAGTCTGTGAAGAAGTTATACAGGCTATGTCAGGCGGTCACTAAAACAAAAGGATCAGGCGCCTTATAAGGTGGCCTGATCATCAAGGGCATGACGAAGTATCAAAGCTAAAACATGCTCAAAAATAAAGCCACCTTCAGTTGAGGTGGCTTTTCTTTTGATATCGCCAATTCAGGCAAAATGGCTTTAGACTAAAAGCCCTCACGCTCCATGCGCTTACGCATCAGTTTGCGTACCCGGCGTGTGGATTCAGCATTTTCACGAGCCCGCCGTTCCGATGGCTTTTCATAGTTACGGCGGTTCTTCATTTCACGAAACAGGCCTTCACGCTGCATCTTCTTTTTGAGGACGCGCAGAGCCTGATCAACATTATTATCCCTGACAGTTACAAACACTTTATCATGTTTCCTTTCAGAACGGTTTTCTTGACTTGCAAAGGGGTTTGCCGATGCAAGAAGATGAGCGTATAACACACTTCCGTGGTGGTGAAAAGCCCAAAGACGGATATCATGCCCTAAATGGTGATTTTCATCGGCAGGGGCTTTGCTTATGGCAAAATCTTGCCTATATAAGAGGAAAGGAAACGCCATGACCAATGATATCGATAAAAATGATGTGATCCGTGCCATGCTTGTCCATGTTCCTTTTGATGGCTGGACAGAACAGGCTATGGACTCTGCCGCTGATGATCTGGGGATTGATCGTGCGTCTGTATCTGCGCTTTTCCCTCAGGGTGTGGCGAGTGCTATAGATGCATTTGTTGCGATGAGCGATGAGGATATGGTTTGTGCCTTTGCTGAACTTGAAACGCGTCCCGAAGGCGTGACAGCAACGATCAAAGCTTTGATCATGATCAGATTAGACGGCGCCACCCCTTATCGTGAAGCCGTTTCAATGGCGCTTAAGACATTAGGCCGTCCCCAACACGCGGCTTTGGCGGTTCGTATCCTCTATCGGACAGTTGACCGGATGTGGCGACTAGCAGGTGATCGGTCAGTTGATTTCAATTTTTATTCAAAGCGTGCGCTTTTAGCTGGGGTTTATAGTGCAACCCTTGCGTATTGGGTAGCAAACCCATCGGCAGGCCGCGAAAAATATGAACGCTTTGTTTCTCAACGTCTTCGTGAAGTGACTATCCTTCCAAAGGTGACAGCACCGGCACGTAAAGCTGCCACCGTAGGGGTTCAGATGGTTGGACGAATGATTGGGCGGCTATCGCCGCCTTGGGTTCGCCCGTCCTGATCATCACCCCTGTTATTAGTAGCATCAAAGGAATAATGCCGTGCCAATTAAGATTCAATCAGATCTTCCAGCCCGTGAGGTTCTGGAAAAGGAAAATGTAGATTTGATTCTTAGCGACCGCGCTCAGACTCAAGATATTCGTCCTATTCGTCTTTTGTTTCTCAATCTCATGCCAAAGAAAAAGGAAACAGAGATTCAGTTTGCTCGTCTTCTTGGGAACAGCCCTCTCCAGATTGAGCTGACGCTGATGACAACCGCTAGTTATACCCCCCGAAACACGGAACCAGGCTATCTGCGGCGGTTCTATCGGAACCTTTCTGATGTCAAAGATGACTATTTTGATGGTTTGATTATTACGGGCGCCCCAGTGGAGACCTTACCCTTTGCTGAAGTGGATTACTGGCCTGAACTGGTGGAAATTATGGAATGGTCACGCCAACATTGTTTCCGACGGATGGGGATATGTTGGGGTGGTCAGGCGATGCTTTATCATTTCCATCAGATTGAAAAGCACAAGATCGGCGCAAAGCGCTTTGGTATCTATAATCACCAGCTTAATGATTACCACACGCGATTGATGAATGGATTTACAGATTCTTTCCCCATGCCGGTATCGCGCTATACTGAAAATCTTTCTAACGAAATCCGCAATGCCCCCATGCTTCAGGTGCTAGCAGAGAGCGCGGAAACAGGACCTGGTATTGTTCGGCATAGCGAGACTGGTGATCTATATGTTCTTAATCATCTGGAATATGATGCAGAAACATTAGCGGCGGAATATGCCCGCGATCAAGAAGCAGGGCTTAACACATCACTTCCAGCCAATTATTTCCCTGATAATGATCCCAGCAAAATGCCCATGAATTACTGGAGACCTTTTGCCTTTCTCTTTATCACCAACTGGATCCATGATTTGTATCAAAGCACCCCATTTGATCTTTCAGAATTAGGCAAATAAGCTCAAGCGGAATGAAAAGGGTTAGGTGATGCGTTGATTGAGATGCGCCATTTTGCGACCTGTTCGGGCTTCGGCCTTTCCATAACGGTGGATATAAACCCCTGGTTCAGCCATCGCAGCATCCAGCAATGGCATATCCTCACCCAGAATATTGGTCATGCGCCAACGGCCAGTGGCATCAACGCGCCCCATAGGCAAACCTGCTGCCACCCGAATAAGCTGGCTAAATTGGCTGGTTTCTGAGCCTTCAATGGTCCAGTGAAAGGAATTATGTGGTCTTGGGGCAATTTCATTAAAAAGCAGATTGCCATCACGGGTGATAAACATTTCTGCTGCTAATACCCCTGTTAGCTCTAAATCCTCTGCTAGAGCAATAACGGCGGCTTTGCCCGCATCCCACAAGGCTGGGGTAAGAACATCTGATAGGGCTGGGGCCTCAGAGAAATGGAGAATACCATCGCGATGCTGGTTGATGCTAGCAGGCCATACCTCAATTTCACCTTGATGGTCTCTAGCCACCAAAAAGCTAGCCTCTGCGGTAAAATCCACCATTTCTTCCAAGATCAGATCATCACTGCCAAGTTGGGCAAAGGCAGTATCAGGATTAGTATCCGCGGTAAGTCGCATCTGTCCTTTGCCATCATATCCCATACGGCAGGTTTTGAGGATGCCGCCGCCAAACCGAATTAAAGCCTCAGCCAGACTGGCGCTGTCCTTCACCGCGGCGTAGCGTGGGGTAGCGATGCCAAGGGCGCGAGCTTTGTCTTTTTCGGAAAGGCGATGCTGTGCAACACGAAGAGCTTTACTGCCAGGGCAAACCGGAACATGTTGTGCCAACATATCCATCGCTTCAACAGGAACGTTTTCAAACTCGCAAACCACGCTTTCAACGCTATTGGCAAAGGCTTTAAGGGCAGTGGTGTCGGTGTAATTCGCGCGCGTAGAAGCTGCGGCAATATCGGTTGCTGGGGCATCACCATC
>JAQCJL010000007.1 GCA_027593125.1 Pseudomonadota bacterium
GCAAAATTGATCCATCGACGGCGTTAATCCCGGTGGCCTGTCAGATCAGCCCCTGAGCACGCAACAAAAACCTTTACATTCACCCTTGGGTTTCCTGTGCGCGATCGCTTTGCCTTAACCATCCATGCGCCGCGAAATTTAGCTTATTGTCAGCAGGCCGTTTCCCTTCCACCAAATTTTCAGTAAAATAAGGGTAATGCAAAGGATTGGTTAAAAATGTCGGACCAGAAATTTCATTCCCGATCACATCGTCGCCGCCCACAGACAGGTCGGGTGGTGCTGAACCGCCGTGGCCGCATTCTTAATAATGCGCCGCACCGGACCACAACTTTATCTCAAGAGGGCACAAAACCTGTTGATGAATTGACCGTAGGAATTGCCCAAAAATCTGTTCTGATCAGCGAGAATGATCCGAATTTCACTATGCTTGATCAAGGTAGTTTTATGATCTTTAAGGCTAATAAGACTGACGACAAAGCAGAGAAGACGACGCGAGATACCACGATAGAAAATAAAGCGATTAAATCAAAAATTATATCAAAAAAACAAATAGATAAAAAATCTTCGCGCGCCCAAAGGCCAGCTGAACATACCGCCCCCGAAGTGATCAAAACTGGTAATAATTCAGCGGATAGGTATCCCCATTCCGCCCCTGATGTGGTCAGTTCAACAGTCATTCCGTTACGCATTATAAACCGAAGAACATCATCAGAAGTATCAACAGATCACCCTGTGACGGCGCCTGTTCAACCTGTGGTCGAAGATATTAAAGCCATAAGCCAACCCGACCCGAGCAATGCTATTCGCCATCAAGCAGAAGCAGAAATTACCCCGGAGGCGGTCGAAGAATCGCCACAATATCCGGCGCCTAAAACCGCCCCCATCACAGATGAGGCGATTTCAAGCGACACCATTTCATCCGATTCGGAAAAGCAAACTCTTCCTGCGCTTCCCGTTAGCGCGTCAGATGATCAGATTTTGCGGAATTGGCATATCGGTGCTGAAATTGGTGCCACCATCAATGCGATTGTTGCTGATGAATTAGGTCAACAAGTCCGCCGCATCACGCGAAGTGTAATCCAAGATATGGTTCGTGATGGAACGCTTGATTTGGGCCAGAAGAAATAATTTCATCTGACCCATATCTGATTGCTGTCTTATGACCCTTAGCAATAAATCAGATTAGTTGTTTAGTGGGAAATTAAACTGTGCGCCTGAACGGATGCCGGTTGGCCAACGTGAGGTGATGGTCTTAAGACGAGTATAAAACCGTACACCTTCCATCCCATAGGTGCCATGATCCCCAAACAATGACCGCTTCCAGCCACCAAAAGAGTGATAAGCCACGGGAACAGGAATAGGCACATTAATCCCAACCATGCCAATTTCAATCTGATCCGCAAAACTGCGAGCGGCATCACCATCGCGGGTAAAGATCGCGGTTCCGTTCCCGAACTCATGCGCATTGATCATGGATACCGCCTGATTATAGTCATCCGCGCGAACCACACTTAGCACTGGACCAAAGATTTCTTCCTGATAAATGGTCATATCCGTGGTCACATGATCAAACATCGTACCACCAACAAAATACCCATTTTCGTAACCTTGGAGTGAGAAGTCGCG
This sequence comes from Pseudomonadota bacterium, assembly GCA_027593125.1. Taxonomy (GTDB): domain Bacteria; phylum Pseudomonadota; class Alphaproteobacteria; order Puniceispirillales; family UBA1172; genus UBA12202. The sequence continues at coordinate 1,627 of JAQCJL010000007.1, forward strand.
GCCATCAACCAGCAACTTAGCACCTTCTTCAACCCCTTTGTTGATATAGCCAAGCACCTTATCGCGATGCTGAGCTGTGACAACAGGGCCCATCTCGGCATCAGGATCATTCCAAGGCCCAATCTTAATATTTGAAACCCGTGGAGCAAGTTTTTCAACCAAACGGTCTGCGGTATCCTGACCAACAGGAACAGCAACCGAAATAGCCATACAGCGTTCGCCAGCTGAACCGAAACCTGCCCCCATCAGGGCATCCACCGCTTGGTCCATATCCGCATCAGGCATGATAACCATATGATTCTTAGCGCCGCCCAAGGCCTGAACCCTTTTGCCGTTTGCCGTACCAGTTTGGTAAACATATTCCGCAATTGGTGTTGAGCCAACAAAGCTAACCGCCTTGATAGAAGGATGATGAAGAATGGCATCAACCGCTGGTTTTCCACCATTAACAATATTAAGCACCCCTTCAGGAAGTCCGGCCTGATGCATCAATTCTAGGATCATTTGTGGTGCTGCTGGATCACGTTCTGAGGGTTTAAGAATAAAGGTATTGCCGCATGCAATCGCCATCGGAAACATCCACATCGGAACCATGGCCGGAAAGTTAAAAGGGGTTATCCCTGCAACAACACCAAGCGGTTGGCGATCTGAATAACTGTCAATGGCTGGACCAACATTACGTGTATAGTCGCCGCGCAAAAGATGCGGAATGCCGCAAGCAAACTCAACCACTTCAATGCCGCGGATGACCTCACCTCTGGCATCTTCAAGGGTCTTGCCATGCTGGGTGCTGATAGCTTCTGCCACTTTATCCAAATTGGCTTCTAGCAGTTCCTTATACTTGAACATGACTCGCGCTCTTTTTAAAGGAGGCGTATTAGCCCATTTTGGCAGGGCATCTAGCGCTGCCGCAACAGCTTGTTCTACCCCTGCTTCACCCGACAAGGTGACTTCGGCGATTTGCTCACCTGTCGCAGGATTAAAAATAGGCTGGCGACCCAGCTCACCTTCAACAGGCTTATTGTTAATGATATTTTGATAAATGGTCATGCTATGTCCCTCAGCTTTGCCGATGTCTTGGTTATCTGTTTACCTTTTCCTATTGGATAAGATCAACCCTTATCCGTGGATTTTAATGATATCGGCAACATTGTTGTGAACTTAATCTGTTCCATCGCAAATGAGGATGACACATCAGACAGTTTCACCGAACTGATCAATTGTTTATAAAACGCGTCATAATGTTCAATATCTGGCACCACAACGCGCAACAAATAATCGATTTCCCCACTCATTCGATAGAACTCAACCACTTCGGGCATAGAAGCGACCGTATCAGCAAAGGTTTTCAACCAGTCTGCGTTATGCTCATTGGTACGGACCGAAACAAAAACTGAGATATTTGCGCCAATTTTTTGGGGATCAAGTAAGGCCACACGTCGCCTAATGATACCAATCTCATCAAGGCGTTGAACCCGTCGCCAACATGGCGTTACGGATAGCCCAACACGCTTAGCAATCTCAGCAATAGGCAAGCTGGCGTCTTGCTGCAAGATATTCAATATTTTTTTATCAACCGCATCCATTTAGAATAATTTTCCTCTTTTTGCGTTTCTGTGACAATTTGAAGAAATTATTTTCCTAATGCAAGGGTTTTGGCAAAAGTTTTAGCAAGGAAAGGATAAAATCCCGGCCCCTCTTTTTGGCTTTTATTCTCCGCAAGAAATCGGCGATTCCAGTTGCGCCTTAGGGTTAAGGCTTTTCTCATCTGATGCTGTTGGTAAGGAGGCAAATCTGGCCATGTGTTGAGGGCATTAAGCATCTGCCGATATGACCTATCAATCTGGTGGCTAAACCCATGGCTAGCAGTAACACTCGTTTTGCTAAGATAAAGCAAATATGTTGCCTTATCCACAAGTGGCGCAGCTTTCCCATAAGCACCCAGAACCACCATAGCATGAAAAACATCCTGTGCTGGCTGATTGATAAAAAGAGGGCTGTCACTGCGCCGCATGACTGGGTGAAAAGACCCAGGCCAGCGTCCAAAATCTTGCACTCTTAACTGGCTTTGCCCTTCACCCAGAACCAGCACCTTATCCCCTTGAGCTGACCTGATTTCTGTCTTACCAAAAGCCAACCCATGTCGAGACACCAGCGGCATGAGCGCGTCCAAATAACCTTCTTGCCAAGCATCATCTGCATCAAGAAAGGCCAGATACTGGCCAGAAGCGGCAAGGATACCGCGATTTCGAGCAGGCCCCGGCCCTGTGCCCCGCCTTAAACACGGACATATTGTCACCTGAGGCCACATATTTACTGCCCAGCTATAATCCCGACCATCATCCACCGATAGCACAATTTCCAGATCATCCTGCCGCCAGCCTTGATGAACAATGCTGTTAATCGCCCGGCGCAAACTTGTTTCTGCCTGAAAACAAGGGATGATGACGCTAAGCAAAGGCGCCCGAGTTATACGAATTGGTAATAGTTTGTTAATACTTTTCACGAAACATTTATCAAAATATCTGTCACATTTATTCTTCTTGTTAACCTTTTGTTAACATATTTATGCGATAACAATCATATTGATCCTCCCCAACTGCACCACCATTTTTGGTGGTGCTTTTTTTTGGTTCTGGCTATTGTGTCGCCATGACACAGCATTTTGACTCATCTCAACATCCTCATCATGCGCCACTAATCCTTACACCACAAGGGTGGCATGACTATCGGCTTTTGGATAGTGGACATGGACGAAAGCTTGAAGAAGTAGGCGGTTATCGTTTTATTCGCCCTGAACCACAGGCTTTCTGGGCACCACATTTGCCATCACAGGACTGGGCCGAACCAGCAGGGGTATTCGTTAGTGGGTCGCGTGATCAGGATGAAGGCGGCAAATGGGAGTTATCACCATCATTGCCTGCCGAGTGGTCTGTCAATTTTGAGGATATCCGTTTTCTTGCGATGCCGACCCCCTTTCGGCATTTTGGCTTCTTTCCCGAACAATCTCGGCATTGGCAATGGTGCGCTGATCTGATCAAAGCGCGAATTAAGGCCACGGGCACACGCCCCCTTATGCTCAATCTGTTTGGTTATACCGGGGTAGCCAGCCTTCATGCCGCCAAAGCCGGCGCTGAGGTGACCCATGTGGATTCGTCCAAAAAGGCTATTGCCCAAGGGTTTGCGAATCGTGATCATGCTGAGATGACCGACGCACCCATTCGCTATATTACTGAGGATGCGCGCAGTTTTGTTGCGCGTGAACTGCGTCGAGGGCGGCGCTATGATGGTATTATTCTTGACCCCCCAAAATATGGGCGCGGGGCAAAAGGTGAGATTTGGCGTCTCGAAGATGATCTGGCTGATTTGCTTGCGGCCATTAAACCTTTGCTTTCGGATCAGCCTCTTTTTATGGTGCTGACATCATATGCGATCAGAGCCAGTTTTCTGTCCCTGCATCATCTCATGGCGGATACGCTTCAGGATTTGGGCGGCTTTGTTTCCTCAGGGGAATTGGCAATTGCTGAGGATCGCCCTCACGGTCGCTGCCTAGGACAAGCCATTTTCTCACGCTGGCAAGCAGAAACCACGCTCTGAGCCTAATAATGGAAAATAGACCTTATTCAGGGGGGTGCTGGTGACGCAAATGTTCATAAAGAGCAACGCCTGTGGCTACTGCAAGATTGAGCGAATCGGAACGCCCTAGCATTGGCATGCGAATCAGTTGCGTTGCCGCCGCCGCCAATGCGTCAGTGAGACCAGCCTGTTCATTTCCCATCAACAGAATTTTTGGTCCTGTCCAATTTGCTAGCCGGTAATCTGATGATGCCAAAAGAGAAGTGCCAATAATCTCACCTTGCCAGTTTTTGACCTGATCAAGAAAGGCCTCTTCTGTGGCTTCAGCTAGGCTGAGGTTAAAACACGCTCCCATTGAGGCACGCACCGCCTCAACAGAAAATCCATCCGTGCAGTCACCGATCAGAATCACCCCTACGCCGCCTACCGCATCAACGCTTCGCATAATGGTTCCAAGGTTACCTGGGTCGCGAACCCGGTCAAGCGCCACCCACAGCGCTTGTGCTTTAATGACCTCATCCATTGGCATCCATTTTTCAGCAAAACTGGCAACAACCGCTTGAGGGTTATCTTTGCGGCTAATCTTGGCTAAGACATCATGGCTGACCGCTAGGCATTCCGCGCCCATGTTTTCGGCGGCGGAAATTAATTTGGCCACGAGGTCATCATCTTGCCGCCCATCAAGAAAGACAAAATGCTGTGGCACCCAACCCAAATCTATGGCTTCCATCACAATCCTCATGCCTTCAGCAAGAAACAATCTGGATTGGCGACGATATTTGCGTTCATGCAATGCTCTTAGCGCTTTGACGGTTGGATTTGTTAAGCTGTTTATGTGCCGCATGATCTGCTTTTCCTGCTCTTTTTGATCGGATGTTTAGGCTAAAATAGCCAAAATACGGGAAACCCCTTTGCATTGATAGGAATTGCCCTTAATCCGACAAAAAATATATATAATTCGTCTTGCTTTTTTTATCTAAATCTTGTCATTGTGACAAAGGCATAATAGCCCAAACTTAAGTATTGAGCCAATTGAATGAAGCGAACCTCTATTACCGATTTGATTGCTTCTGCCGATGATTCGGATGTGTTTCGGATAGGCTTCTTTCTTTTACCTCGTTTTTCCATGATGGCCTTTGCTTCTGCTATTGAACCTTTGCGTTCAGCTAACCGCTTGATGGAAAAAACCATTTTTGATTGGGTGATTGCGTCTGAAAATGGACAATACACGATGGCCAGCAATGGCGTAGAGGTGGCAGCAACGACCGATTTAGATGATCTGACGAAGTGCCGAATGATTTTCGTCTGTGGCGGCATTGATATTCAGCGCCACTGCACAAAAAGTGTCATTTCTGCCTTGCGCATGATTGATCGGCATGGCGTTTCTATCGGGGCTATTTGTACAGGCACCTATGTTCTTGCCAAAGCTGGACTTCTTGAAGACCGCCGATGCACTATCCATTGGGAAAACCGCGATGGGTTAATGGAAGAGTTTCCAGACCTTGAGGTGACAGAAGAATTGTTTGAAATTGATACTGACCGAATAACCTGTTCCGGGGGCACAGCGGCACTTGATATGATGTTGCATCTGATAGCACAAGCCCACGGCAACAGCCTGGCTACTTCTGTTTCTGAACAATTTATTCATGACCGTATTCGTGACAGCCATGATCGTCAGCGCATGGAACTGCGCTCTCGGCTTGGGGTGAGTCACCCGAAACTGCTGGCTGTTGTTGCTGAGATGGAAAAAAACCTTGAAGAACCCATGCCGCAAACTGAAATTGCTAAGCGTGCTAACCTTTCAACTCGGCAGCTTGAGCGTCTGTTCCGAAAATATCTAGGCACGACACCAACACGCTATTATCTCAACCTTCGGATTGCTCGCGCCCGTCATTTGTTGCGCCAAACCAGTATGTCAATCCTATCCGTGGCCTTGGCCTGCGGATTTGTATCTGCGTCCCATTTCTCAAAATGTTACCGGGAAACTTATGGCCGCACCCCAAGGGATGAACGCGTCGTTCATTAATCCATCTGATAGACTTATTGCTGAGCGTGATGTTTGGCCGCGTCCATAATTGCTGTCACCATCGAGGCAAGCCCGTTTTTACGCGTCGGGGATAGATGTTCATCCAGACCAATCTCTGTCAAAAAGTGCGGCGGATGCGCCAAAATTTCATCTGGGGTGCGCCCTGAATAGACACGCATCATCAGTGCGATTAATCCCTGTACAATCGCGGCATCACTGCCAGCCTGATACCACATATGGCCATTGGCATAATCTGCTTTGAAATGCACCACCGACTGGCAACCGCGCAGGCGGTTTTCTTCTATCATCATTGCGGCATCTAACGGCGGCAATTTTCGCCCCATACCAATTAAATACTGATAACGGTCATCCCAGTCGTCCAGAAACTGAAACTCATCCACAATCTCTCTGGCTTCTTCGCTCAGACCTGCCATCTTCTCAATCCTATCAGGTGGTATGTTCTCTGGTATATTATGATTTTGTTTTACGCGACGTTCTGGCGTTTGCCAAGAATCGTCAACAAATTTGCCGCAATGTTTTCGATACTAGACCCCGGAGGAAAGATCGCATCAATCCCGCCTTGTTGTAATTCCTCTAAATCCCCAGGAGGGATCACACCACCAATAACAAGAGGAATAGCATTGCCGCCACGTTGATCAAGAGCCTGACGCATAGCAGGGGCAAACTGCCTATGACCAGCCGCCAGTGACGATAAGCCCACCAAATCCACGGCCTCATGGATAGCCAAATCCGCCGCTTCGTCTTCTGTCTGGAAAAGCGGTCCAATGACCACATCCATCCCCAAATCCGTTAAGGCCGATGCCACTACCTTTTGCCCGCGGTCATGGCCATCCTGCCCAAGTTTAGCAATAAGGATACGGGGCTTACGGCCCATCCGTTCAACGAAACGGTCCATGGCAATGGTAAGGCTCTCTGATGGTGGGTTTTCTTTTTTCCAAACACCTTTGACCCCAGATACCGGTGCTTTATATCGAGAAAAGGCTTTTTCAAGGGCGGATGACATCTCTCCCACTGTAGCACCAACTCGACCTGCCGCTACTGCCGCGGCTAATAAATTGGCTGTCCCTTTCGCCGCATCTGTAAGCGCATTTAGCGCGGCATTTACAGCATCAGCATCGCGCGATTTACGCAACGCCTTAAGCCGTTTGATCTGCTGGTTGCGCACATCATCCGTATTAATGCGCAACACCTCAACCGTTTCATCATCCGGACGCTGTTCGGGCTGATAGATATTGACGCCGATAATGCTTTGCTTGCCTGCATCAATCCATGCTTGGGTGCGCGTAGACACTTCTTCAATGCGTTGCTTAGGCAGGCCAGCAGCGATGGCCTTTGCCATGCCGCCTTTGGCATCAACCTCTAACAACAAATATTCCGCTCTTTTGATCAGGGCATTGGTTAAAAACTCTACAGCTCCACTGCCGCCCCAGGGATCAATCCATTTTGTAATGCCGCCTTCACCTGCTAGATGCAACTGGGTGTTTCGGGCAATACGGGCAGAGGAATCTGTTGGCAGACCCAGCGCTTCATCAAGGGAGTTGGTATGCAAGGACTGCGCTTGTCCACCGACAGCGGCGGCCGCCTCAATCGTTGTGCGGATCACATTATTATAGACATCCTGCGCTGCCAGTGACCAACCTGAAGTCTGACAATGGGTACGCAACATCAACAATTTGGGATCCGTAAATCCAAACTCTTTGTGCAAAAGTTTAGCCCATAATGTTCTTGCTGCCCGAAGTTTTGCCACCTCAACCAAATAGGGCATAGCATTGGCAAAAAAGAACGATAAGCGCGGCACAAATTGTTCTGCGCTCAGACCTGCGGCAAGACCCGCCCGAATATATTCAAGCCCATCGCCTAGGGTATAGGCCAGCTCAAGATCGGCTGTCGCGCCTGCTTCTTCAATATGATACCCCGATATCGAAATGGAATTAAACTTTGGCATATGCTTTGCCGTATAGGCAAAAATGTCAGAAACAATTCGCATCGATTCCAAGGGTGGATAAATATAAGTGTTCCGAACCATGAACTCTTTCAGGATATCATTCTGGATCGTACCTGTTAATTTTTCAGGGGGGACACCCTGTTCTTCGGCGGCAACAATATAAAGCGCCATAATTGGAAGTACCGCCCCATTCATGGTCATGGAAACACTCATCCGATCAAGGGGAATACCCTCAAACAACACGCGCATATCTTTGATGGAATCAATAGCAACCCCTGCCATTCCAACATCTGAACGCACGCGTGGATTATCAGAATCATAGCCTCGGTGGGTAGCCAGATCAAAAGCAATAGACAACCCCATTTGTCCAGCCGCCAAATTCCGGCGATAAAAAGCGTTGGATTCCTCAGCTGTCGAAAACCCAGCATATTGCCGAATTGTCCAAGGCCGTGTGGTGTACATGGTTGGATAAGGGCCACGGGTAAATGGAACCTGCCCCGGCAAGCCATGATTTGTGTTCTGCGGCGGCACCTGTGAAGGCATGGTAATGCCTTCGGGCCATTCGCGGCTAATGGGGGCCGTCTGCTCTGCCCCTTTGCCATTAGGCAGGGTGTGATCCGGCAAAGCAAAGGGGATCGTAGAAAAATCAGGTATTGCTGTCATCCTGCTAGTCCCTTCATCACCTGTTCAAAAACCATTCGTCTTTTGTCCCCACTGGCATCAAGGGCGGCAAGAACTGCGCCATGGATTTTCTGGTCATTTTGCTGTGCCCAGCTATGCCATGCTGTTCCTAAAACCAATATATGTGGCTTTGCAGAGTTGATATGGCCTGTCAGCTCATCAGCATCTGATGATTGAATTTCTGCCAGCTCAATGCCAAGCATCCTTGCCTCATCACGCCAAGCAGCACGGCCTTTGCTGTTATCTTCTTCATCATAAAGAACAAGACAGCGCAAGCCACGATTAAAAGCCGACTGGCGCAAATCTTCCCATGGGGCCGCGACACGCCAGTAGCCGCCTCTTGGTGCACCTGCCTCAACCATGATGGGGGGTAATGGTTCTGCCGCGACTTTAGGATGATGATTAACCCCTAACATCGGGGCGTTTCGGTTATCCATCTCATGCTGGCGCTGGGTAGCCGCCTGCTTTGCCCATGCCAACACTTGCCCTGATGCTGCCAACGCAAGCGCACCGCCTGATGCCTCAATCTCTTGGAAAATCTGCCATGCTTTCGCCGCCAGCTCTTGGCTCATCGCTTCGAGGGCATCCGCACCATAGGCAGGATCTGCCACTTGATCCAATCGTGCTTCATGGCGCATGATCAGCTGAATATTTCGAGCAAGGCGGCGGCTCATCCCTGTGCTTCCCGTCAGCCAATCATGAGGCAAGGTCGTGATCAGATCGCTTCCCCCCAGTGCCGCCCCAAGGCTAGCTGTGGTGTTCCGCAGGATATTATTCATGGGCTCAATCCGCGTCATCATCCGATCTGATGTCAGGGCATGAAGCACCGGCAAATGGTCTGGCACCACACCCATGACTGAGGCCAAACGAAGCAATAAATACCGTGCCGCCCTTGTCTTTGCTAAGGCTGGATAAAGTTCTGCTGATACTGCTATGCGCATCACCAAACGGGCACTTCCCTGATCAGGGGAACATCCTGCAGCGTCAAGGCAACGCCATTGCCACAAGAGCGTGGAAAGCCCAAATGCCAATTCCTGTGCTTGGGTCAACCCTAACCGATGCGCGGTATCCCCTGATGCAGCAAAAATGCGGCACCCCGGCAAAGCTGAAAACTGATCCTTTTGCCAGGTGGCTAATGCCGCCCCCTCAGCCTCAGCTTCGGCCATGGTTGCTAGACCTGTTATCATATTTGCGATCGGATCAGCCCCAAGATGAACCCGAAGTCCAGCGCCTTTATCATCCATCCCTGACGTAAAATCTATCCAGGCCGCCGCTAACGCTATGCTGTCTTGGCCATGATGAAATCCAAATCCACATGCTGACATGATGACCCCGTCAAGCAAACGCGGGAAATCATAACCTTGATGAACAGCAAGCCCAGATTGGACCATGCGAGGGATCATGACGAAAGTGGTGCCGCCCTCCAATTCAGCAAGAATACTGCGATTAAGCGTTTTAGTGTCTGTGCTATCTGCCGCGTGCTGAGCCATTTGCCAGCCTTGGAACAAAGGTGACACCACGGGATGAGGCGACACTGCACCACCCGGATAAAGAGGCGGCAAGCGTAGCCCATCTTCGCTTATTGGGGTGATGTGATCTAACCCATTAGCGTCAGTGCCTAAAGTCTTGCTAACCAACTCAAGCCAGTTTGACCAATTTTTATCTTGCGTGTCGTTCATCACACTTGGTGTTTTATTTCCTCAGACAAATCAGAAATGATGAAAACATAGTTTCATGCCTATACCGCCTCATGATACGATAGTTTCATGGCATCCGTCATCCACAAACCGCTACTTTTGGCATCCCGTGTCCTGATCATAATCAGCGCATTGATCGCGGCAAGGCTGATCGCTATTGGGATCAGCCCCCTAGATTTGAGTGTTGATGAAGCGCAATACTGGCTATGGAGCCAAAATCCATCAGCAGGATATTTTACGAAACCGCCTATGATCGCATGGGTAATAGGGGTGGGGAAGGCACTTGCTGGATCAGCGGAATATGGCGTTCGGCTTATGGCACCTTTGCTTCACGGTGTCACCGCACTGGTTTTATGGCAACTTGCCGCAAGACTATTCCACCCGATGGCAGGACGGATTGCGGCTTTGGGCTGGATCACTTTGCCTGCGACAGGGCTAGGCAGTTTTATTATCTCAACCGATACCCCTCTTTTGCTTTTTACCTCAACGATGCTCTTGGTGCTGTCGCCATTAGCCCATGGCCGTTCACCCGGATTATTTGGCTTTCTTTTGGCAGGGATCATGTTGGGACTTGGGTTTTTGTCAAAATATGCCGCGATTTTTAGCCTAATGGGAATCATCATTTTCTGGATTGTCCAGCCGCGGGATAAAGCCTCTCTTGGGCTTAAGGATATCGCGGTAATCATCTTGGCTGCGTTAATTGTCATTAGCCCCAATCTGATTTGGAATTTTCACCATGGCTTTTCCACCATTACACATTTGGGGGATAACGCGAATATTGATCAGTCACAGCTGGCTTTTGGATTGTCACTGGTGGCGGCATCATTGGCATCTGGATTCTCGTTATTGCTTGCCCAGTTTGGGGTCATTGGCCCGGTGGTAATGCTTGGGGTTTTGATAGCTGTTAAAACCACAGATGGCTTAAGACACCGTTTCCTTTTGGGGTTTATATTGCCGCCATTAGTCATCATTACTATTCAAGCTATGATCAGCGAGGCTAACGCCAATTGGGCAGTACTGGCATGGCCACCCGCCTTGGTCATGCTGGCGGGGTGGTGTTGTGATAAAGAAGGCCGCATCCGAAAACCTTTTTGGCTAACTGCCATGGCTGTAAGCAATGGATTTTTGGCAGTTGTGATTTGGTTGGTTAGCCTAACTGGCCATCTTGGCGTATTGACGCCGTCATCTGATCCTCTTCGCCATTTGCGAGGGTGGGATAGCCATCATGCCGCTTTACTAGCGGTCATAACCGAACATCCGGTCAATACCATCATCACCGACCGCCGGGGTTCTGCCGCGTTGATGACCCACGCCTTACGCGATCAAGACATTTCCGTTACTATCATTGATGCAGATGGTGTTCCCTCTAACCATTTTGAAGCGTCACATCCTTACCTGTCCATGGGCAAAGGTGATCCGGTGATACTGATGACTGAGGCCGATACACCACCAGCTATTCCAAAGGTTCGCTGGATCAAATCTATCGGGGAAAGCCGTATTAAGATTAGTCATAATCGTAACCGGCATTTCATTTTTTATCTTGGCATCGAAGAGACCAGCAAATCGCCATAACCCTGTTTTCGATACCCTAGGGTGAAGATGGGTTTATCTTTTGCGTGGTTAAGCGGCGAAAAACCGCTAGGGTTTTCTCACTGATATGATGTTCCATGCCTTCCGCGTCGGCATCAGCCGTAACCGGATCAACCCCAATGGCAATTAAAAAATCACGCACCACCGCATGACGTTCTGAACAACTATCCGCCAGCGATTTCCCTGCATCTGTAAGGTAAATTGGTTGATACGGCTCTGTGCTGACCAAGCCTTCCCGATGAAGCCTCTGGATAGTGGCATTAACCGTAGGGGCAGACACACCGAATCTGGCCGCAAGATCAACCGTCCTTGCCTCACCATACTGGGCAATAAGATCAGCGATCATTTCAACATAATCTTCGGCAATCTCGCTTTGGTGGGCAATACGAATACGCTCAAATCTAGCCGCGCTAACCGCGACATCACATTCAGATACATCCCTATGGTTTTGAGTGGCATCAATATCTAGGTTTTGCAGCGCTTTTCTATCCATCATTCGGCTCGATGTCTTCCCGATCTCCATGCTTTGCATGATCAAAGCTTATGGTTTTCCAAAAAGTAATTTCCTAATTGATATTAGGGTAGGGAAGTCAAATCCACCGCGCAAGGTCAAAATTTGCTTGTCATTAGGTGATCAGAGTGGCAAGTCATTAAGGGACATTTCACTTCACGAGAGCAACCATGACAGATCACAACGTTGAGATTGAAGCCGCGGCATTTCGCCGGTTGATTAAACATCTCCAAGAACGCACCGATGTTCAGAATATTGATCTGATGAATATGGCTGGCTTTTGCCGGAATTGCCTATCGCGATGGTATCATGAAGCAGCTAGTGAGGCTAATATCGCGGTTGATAGAGAGGCGGCAAAAACCCATGTCTATGGTATGCCTTATGATGATTGGAAAGCCAAATATCAGACTGAGGCCACACCAGAACAGATGGAAGCCTTGAAGAAAAATCACTCGTAGCCCTAAACCAAAACCTGATGGAAGCCATTATGAACGCACCTCAACCTTTCAAAGCTGGCAATCAAACCCCTGATATGTTGCGGCAATTTATTGAACGCATCGAACGCCTAGAAGAAGATAAGGCCGCGCTGATGGCCGATATCCGTGAGGTATATAGCGAGGCCAAAGGTTATGGCTTTGACCCCAAGATTATGCGGCAAGTGGTAAAAATGCGCGCCATGGACAAACAAGACTTGGTCGAACAAGATCAATTAATTGAAACTTATCGGTCTGCCCTTGGCTTGATATAGGATGGCATGATGACTGGTTTCGCCGCCCGCCTTACTGATGCGATTCGCGCCAGAAATTCGGTGCTATGTGCAGGCATTGATCCGCATCTGAATTTAATTCCTGCTCTTTTTCAGCAAAAAGACATGACCGCTTCAGTCAGAGACTGGGCTTTTGAACTCATTCCTCTATTAGCTGGACAAGTGCCAGTGATCAAACCCCAAGCCGCGATGTTTGAACAGCTTGGCCCATCTGGCATGACCATGCTTGCCGCCCTATCCCATGCTGCTATGGATGAAGGTCTGATGGTCATAATGGATGCTAAACGTGGAGATATTGGATCAACCGCCGCCGCATATGCCGAGGCATGGCTGGGTCATGATGCCGGATTTGCATCTGATGCCCTGACTATCAATCCCTATCTAGGACGCGATAGCCTAGAGCCATTTGCCAAAAAAGCACAGGCTGCCAACGCCGGATTATTTACCTTATTGCGGACCAGCAATCCTGGTTCTGCTGATATTCAGATGCTTCAGTCCATTGAAAAGAAACCTGTTTTTCATCACGTGGCAGATATGATTCGTCCCTTTATGGAAAATATGGTGGATGGGTCTGGGTTTTCATCATTTGGTGTTGTGATTGGCGCAACATGGCCAGATGAACAAGTCGCATTGCGAAAAATGCTGCCTGAATGCCTTTTCCTGATCCCCGGGTTTGGCGCCCAAGGGGCAAGTGCCGCCGACGCACTCGCTGGTTTGGTTAAAGGCCCCGAAGGTTGGGAAGGCGGTGTTGTTAATTCCTCGCGTGGGCTAACGATGCCTGCCGAGGCCGCAGAGGCCCGAAATCTGACGGATTGGCGTGCCGCCATCCGCGCCGCTACTAGCCAAACTATCCACGCTCTCCGCTGATTTTTCCCTGTTTTTAATAAGCCTTTAAGCAAGCAAAAGTTTTTTTGCTGGCGTTAAGTCTTTTTTAACTTTCTTACCATAACATACAAAGCAGATGGTCTTGTAGTTGTCGCCATTAAATTAGTGATCGTTCTGTCATCATCAAGCGAAACATTAAAGCTGGTGTTTTGAAAGTATTTTGGAAATGAATAGTATCAACGCTTACCCCATCATTGCGAATGGGGCAGAAAGACAAAAGGGAACCGTCAAATGGTTCAGCGAACGGCTTGGCTATGGCTTTATTGAAGTTGACGGCAATGAGGTCTTTATTCACCGCACTACATTAAGCCAATTTGGCGCTAGCCGATTACTGGCTGAAGATATTGTGATGGTAACGATTACCTCATCAGCACGAGGGCAAATTGTCGATACGCTTTTTGGGATCGAACGTCTGCCAGTTGATAATAGCCTTATTGCCAGTGAACCTGCTGAGGATGAACATATCGCCTATGTGAAGTTTTTCAATGAAATGCGCGGTTATAGTTTTATCGAAGTCGAAGGTTATGATCAGGATATTTTTGTCCATTCCCGTATAATTGAACATAATGGGTTATCCACTATCTACACCAAACAGAAATTGTTGGTTACGGTTGTTCCCGGGGAAAAAGGGAATGAGATTAAAACCATCCGATTGCTAGTAGATCAGGATTCCCAAAATGAAATTCCAGATAATATAGATAACCCAGAAGATGGGCTGCCCGAACGCTATTCTGATATCGTCAGAGATGATGGTGAAACAGACGAAAGCTGATCACCTATATGGCATATTTTGATTTATCAAACCGCCAAAGGATTTCAGCTTAGCGTCTGAGCAAAAGCAGATATTTTCTATTTGTTAACGGCGAGCCATTTTTCCGCATCAAGTGCGGCCATGCACCCCATGCCGGCGGCAGTAACAGCTTGGCGATAGGTTTTATCAACGCAATCTCCTGCGGCAAAAACCCCATTAGTAGAGGTTTGTGTCCGCCCAGCGTCAACGACAATATAGCCTTCTTCATCAAGGGTGATCGCACCTTTGAATGCGGCGGTCGCCGGATCATGACCAATCGCAACAAACATTCCATCACAGGCAATATCCTGCTTACTGTCATCAAGGGTTGAGGCTAAGCGTAGCCCAGTGACACCGCCCATGGGGGCATCATCGCCTAGCACCTCATCAACAACATGATTCCAAATTATGTTAATGTTAGGTGTCTTCATCAATCGGTCTTGCATCACTTTTTCTGCTCTCAGGCTGTCTCGACGATGGATAAGGGTGACTTCCTCACAAATATTAGACAAATAAAGCGCTTCCTCAACCGCCGTATTTCCGCCACCAATCACAGTGACTTTTTTGCCGCGATAGAAAAATCCATCACACGTTGCGCAGGCGGAAACACCTTTGCCATTATAACGCTTTTCACTCTCAAGGCCGAGCCAACGCGCCTGTGCACCTGTGGTGATAATCACACTATCAGCAAAATAAGTATCGCCGCTATCAGTGAAGAGCCGGAAAGGCCGCTGGCTGAAATCAACGCTGGTCACCAAATCATAGGCTATTCTGGCGCCCACGTTTTCTGCCTGTTTCTGCATCTGTTCCATCAGCCATGGGCCTTGGATAGGATCAGCAAAACCAGGATAATTTTCCACATCAGTAGTAATGGTTAATTGTCCCCCTAGCTGCAACCCGGCGATGACAAGCGGTTTAATATTAGCACGCGCGGCATAGATCGCTGCGGTTAGTCCCGCGGCCCCAGTGCCGATAATAACAAGATGTTCTTGATGGTCAGTCATGGTCTCATTTCAACTGTTCAAGGTTTCGGAAATAGTCGAGTGCCTCAGGGTTAGCTAAGGCTTCAGTGTTTTTGACAGGCTTGCCGTGAATAACATCCCGCACCGCCAATTCAGTAATTTTGCCCGAACGAGTGCGCGGAATATCCAGCACCGCAATAATAGCATAAGGCATGTGCCTAGGTGTAGCCCCTTCTCTGATAGATTGTGACAATGACGCCTTAAGCTGTTCATCTAATCTTACGCCTTTGGCCAAACGGACAAAAAGAATGACACGCATATCTTGTTGACCATCTTGGATAATATTCTGGCCAACCACCAAGGCCTCAACAATCTCATCAAAAGCTTCCACTTGGCGATAAATCTCGGCTGTGCCAATGCGTACACCGCCAGGATTAAGGGTTGCATCTGACCGCCCATGAATAATGATGCCGCCGCGTTCCGTCAAAGTTGCCCAATCGCCATGCCGCCACATTCCTGGGAAATGTTCAAAATAGGCCGTACGATATTTTGCCCCATCGGGGTCATTCCAAAACCCTATGGGCATAGACGGGAATGGTTTTGTGCAGACCAATTCCCCTTGTTGACCAGTGATGGGGCTACCCTCCTCATCCCAAATCTCAACCGCCATGCCCAAGCCACGCGTTTGAATCTCACCTTTATAAACAGGTAAGGTCGGTGCCCCCAAAACAAAACATGACACCAAATCTGTCCCGCCAGAAATGCTGGCCAGATGCAGATCCGACTTAATCGCATCATAGACAAAAGCAAAACCATCTTCAGTCAGGGGCGAGCCCGTAGAACATATGCGTTTTAAGGATTTGAGGTCTGCATCATCAGCGGGCCGATAGCCACTTTTGCGGGTAGCATCAATGAACTTGGCAGAGGTGCCGAAACTGTCCAGCTGTTCATCCGCTGCCATCCGCCATAACCGTTCCGGGCCAGGATAAAACGGGTTGCCTTCATAAAGAACAATAGTTGCCTTTACCGCCAAGGCCGACACTAACCAATTCCACATCATCCAACCGCAAGTGGTAAAGTAAAATACCTTATCACCAGGCCCATGATCCGAATGAAGCCGATGTTCTTTGACATGTTGAATTAGACTGCCGCCAACACCGTGAACAATGCATTTAGGCGCCCCCGTCGTCCCCGAAGAGTAAAGAATATAAAGGGGATCATTGAACCCTGTGGGCACAAACCCTTCAACCGGAACAGCATGGCTTAATGCATCGTCAAATAGCGTTTCGCCAGATAAAGGAGAATAAGCTTTATCCAGAAACGGAATTACCAATGTAGCCTCAACCGAAGCTAAGCTGGCGCGGAGATGTTGGTTAGTTTCGCGCCGATCAATCACTTTGCCATTATAATGATAGCCATCAACCACCATCAAAACCTTTGGCGCAATCTGACCGAAACGATCAATCACCCCATTGAGGCCGAAATCTGTTGAGCAGGAAGAAAACACCGCGCCAATGGTTGCACTTGCCAAAAGCATGATAACTGCCTCAGGCACATTCGGTGTATAAGCGGCAACCCGGTCTCCTTTGGCAACCCCTTGGGCGGTCAGCCATCCTGCCATCGCCATGACTTGTTGATAGAGTTGCTGACGGCTAAACTCACGCCTTTCCCCATCTTCGCGCCAAGCAATAATCGCAGGTTGATCATCCGCATCCTTAAGCAAATTTTCCGCATAATTCAGCTTACCTTGAGGATAGAATTGTCCACCTGTCATTTGATCAGGTTGCGCAAGGATCACATCCCCCTTATCCCCGATCAAACCTTGCCAGTCCCAAAAATGATCCCAAAAGCGTTCAGGATGTTGAACAGACCACTGCCAAAGCTGATGAAAATCACCCTGCCAGTTAGCCTCGCCTTTTTCCACCAGATAAGCCGCAAAATTAGCAACAGCTGAAGATTGCACCCTATCAGCATCAGGTGACCAAAGTAATGACGACATGTACATAAACCTAAAACAGAATGATTGCCGATTGCATATCCATCAAGCATACTGATTTCATTGGTGCTGACAAGACGAAGCTTGCCGCGAGATGAACGAAAGTGTGAGGTCGGGTGATGATGGGATACCGAATGTTTCTGGCAGTAGTGGTTTTGCTTGCCGGAACAAAAACTGGGCTTGCCCTTGAACTCTGGAAAGGGGCGCCGGTTCAGGGCGGAATGGTCATTCTCAAAACTGAACCTGATGCTATCGTAACATGGGATGATAAGCCAATAATGGTAGCCGAAAATGGGCTTTTTGTTATTGGCTTTCATCGGGATGATACCGCCCCGATCACTTTGATTGAAACCCTTACTAATGGTGAGGTAAACCGCCTTGTTCTAACCCCAGAGGTTCGAGTGTTTCAAGAACAACGCATTGATGGCCTTCCGCCAGCTATGGTAACGCCGCCGCAAGATGTTCTTGACCGCATTGCGCGTGACCGTGTCGTGGTTGCTGATGCCCGCGAGGTGATCACCACGATTTTAGCATGGCAAGAGGATTTTATTTGGCCCGCGAAAGGCCCTATCACAGGGGTTTATGGTTCACGCCGTATTCTAAATGGTCAGCCCCGTGCACCCCATTATGGGATTGATATCGCTGCCCCTAAAGGTACGCCTGTTGTTGCCCCAGCCTATGGCATTGTTCGCATGGTTGATGACCTCTATTATACTGGTATCACCATCATTCTTGATCATGGTCATGGCGTGAGTTCAACCTTTTTACATTTGCAAGATGCCGCGGTGAAGCCAGATATGATTATAAGCAAAGGTGATGTGATCGGTTGGGTGGGTTCAACGGGGCGATCTACGGGCCCGCATTTAGACTGGCGTGTGAATTGGCGCAATAAACGCCTTGATCCAGAGCTATTAGCTGGCCCTATGCCGGATTGAAAGCAAATCTGTTGCCTTACGGTTGATCACCACACTTATCATGGCCTCAACAAGCGCATCTATCATCTGATCATCATGAAAAGGACCCGGGGTGATACGCAACCGTTCCATGCCTTTGGCCACAGTCGGGTAATTAATCGGCTGAATATAAATCCCATACTGTTCCAGCAAGTCCGTGCAAATCGTTCGGCATAACGCCGCATCACCAATCATCACCGGTACGATATGGGATTGTCCCGGGAAAACATAAAATCCAGCTTGGGTCAGTTTATCTTTTAATCTTGCCACTTGTTTTCGTTGTACTTGGCGTTCGCTTTGGCTTTGCCGCAAGTGGCGAATGCTTGCTAATGCGCCACGAGCAATTACAGGCGGCAACGCTGTGGTAAAAATAAAGCCTGAGCCATAACTGCGAACCACATCACAGATTTGATCCGAAGCAGCTATATAACCGCCCATCACACCAAAGGCTTTCCCTAGCGTGCCTTGGATAATATCAATCTGATCCGTGACACCATCGCGTTGCGCTACACCGCCGCCCTGATCCCCATAAAGACCAACAGCATGAACCTCATCGCAATAGGTTAAAGCATCATAGCGCTTAGCTAAGGCAACAATCTCTTTCATAGGGGCAATATCGCCATCCATGGAATAGACAGATTCAAACGCAATCATCTTTGCCCGATCCGCTGGTTCTGCGGCAAGCAAAGATGCCAGATGCGCCATATCATTATGTCGGAAAATCACTTTATCAGCGACTCCATTGCGAATGCCACTGATCATTGAGGCATGGTTGCCCTCATCTGAGAACACCTTCACCCCGTCAAGGATCTTGATCAAGGTAGAAAGGCTGGCATCATTGGCGACATAACCACTGGAAAACACCAACGCTCTTTCCTTGCCATGCAAATCTGCTAATTCGCGCTCAAGTTCCATGACGGCATGACTATTTCCAGAAATGTTGCGTGTTCCGCCAGCACCACCACCTTCATTAGTGCCATTAATCATCGCCTCTTTGACCATCTGAGACTGACCCATGCCAAGATAATCATTAGAACACCAGATAATGATATCACGCGCCCCATTTGGCCCATGCCAGCGCGCATGAGGGTGCTTGCCATCTAGCCGTTCAATTTCAGCAAAGTGACGATATCGGTTTTGATCATGCAGATCATCAAGGCGGTCTGCAAAAATAGTGTCAGCCCAATCAGGCATGGCAGTATCCGTTATAAATCATTATTTTACCGTGATTTAACACGATAGATAGATGGTTGCCTAACGAAAGCATCATGCCTGTGACGATTTCGCGCAAGCCATTTATTCTGAGACTATCAGAGGTTAGATATCATCAACCGGGGGTAATACCGCGCATCCGTTCTGATCTGCGGCGAAGCAATTCCACTGTAGTCAAAAGAACGACGGACAAAATTACCAAGATCGTGGCCACAGCAAGAATCGTTGGGCTAATCTGCTCACGTATCCCAGAGAACATTTGCCGGGGAATCGTACGCTGGGTCACATCCGCCATCTGCAACACCACCACCACTTCATCAAAAGAAGTGATAAAGGCGAACAAGCCCCCAGAAATTACCCCAGGCAAAATTAACGGCATCTGAATCTTGAAAAAGGTTGTGACAGGGCCTGCACCAAGATTTGCCGCAGATCGGGTTAGGCTTCGGTCAAAACCCGTTAAGGTTGCCGTTACCGTGATAATCACAAATGGCGTACCAAGCGCGGCGTGGGAAATGATCAAACCGATATAGGTTTTGGCAAGACCAATATAAGAAAAGAAATAAAACAGGCCAGACGCTGTAATAACCAAAGGCACAACCATCGGCGAGATCAGCAAAGCGGTAATGGCGCGCTTATAGGGCATTTCAGAACGGGAAAGACCAATAGCCGCCAATGTCCCCAGACCCGTAGAAATCAAAGTCGCAAAAAATCCAATAAATAGTGAGTTTTTAATAGACCGTATCCATTGGGCATTGCTCCAAACATCTGACCACCAGCCTTCGGTCGCATCTGGTGCAAACATCCCATTGGTCAAAATATCACGGTACCAGCGCAAGGAAAACGCCTCAGGATCAAGGGCTAGCATACCAGGGGTAAAGCTGAAATACGGCTCTTGATTGAACGACAAAGGGATTAAGATAAGGATAGGCGTAATCAAAAACACAAAAATACCACCGCAAATGATGCGGAAGAAATAAAACCCAAACACTTCACGCGGTGACGCATAAGGAGGAAGCGGCAAGCGATAATCACCAGTGTTTAGCCAAACCGCAATACGGCCCAGAAAATATGCCGCTAATCCCGTTAACAGGCCAAAGGCGATTGAGGCAAAAAGAAACCCACAAATAAGGACTAAGCCGCCAAATAAAGCGCCCGCTTGAAACCGGCTCAACTTTAAGGTGATGACGACCACCGCCATAACCGCAGAAATCACTGCTGCCGCCGCCATGAAAGGCAACATCAAAATGGTGTTACCTTGCGCAGATAGCAACCCAAGGAACGCCCCTAAACCAGCTGGAATAGCCATGCTAAACCATAACGGGGGTTGAGGTGGAATATAGCGGTACTTACCTTGCGACATAACCATTACCCCAGTTTCATATTGTCGATCCCAACCACACGGTCATAGATCCAGAAGAAGAATAAAACGAAGACCAGCAACACAAACCCAAGCGCGGCAGCAAGATTCCAATTCAGTGATTTTCGCATATGGAAATCAATAATGTTTGAAATCATCTGGCCATCCTGACCACCAACCAAAGCAGGGGTAATATAGTAACCAATCGCCAAAATAAAGACCAGCAACGACCCTGCACCAATGCCGGGGACTGATTGTGGGAAATACACCTTCCAAAAGGCTGTCCAGTTTGTCGCCCCCATGGACTTGGCTGCCCTGACATAAGCAGGTGAGATCGTTTTCATCACCGAATACAGCGGCATAATCATAAACGGCAACATAATATGCGTCATCGCAATCAGCGTGCCTGTTTTGTTGTAAATGAGTGAGAAACGATCCTCATCGTTTGCGACCCCAAAGGCAACAAACAAATCATTCATGACCCCTTGGCCTTGTAACATAGCAATCCAGGCGGTGGTTCTGACCAGAAGTGAAGTCCAAAAGGGCATCAGAACAAGTATCAGCAATAAATTAGATGTGCGAAGCGGCAGGTTTGCCATCAAATACGCCACCGGATAACCTAGCAAAAGACAGGCAACGGTAACAATAAAGGAAATTTCAATTGTCCGAATAAAGAGGGTGATATGAATCTGGCGCAATTCGTCTTGCGGTTCAAACCCGCCTGTTGCCTTAGCGCGCATATCGATCGCGTTGGCAATGTAACCTAGCGTATAGGTGTTTGAAGCAATTTTAATTCCTTGCCACAATTCCTTATCATTCCAGTCCTTATCCTTAGCTAATAAAGCTTCGAGATATGGCGGTTCAAATTTCTTTGCTGAGCGCGAGGTCGATTTGAACAATGACGTCGCACCAGAATATTCCCGGTTTACGCGATTTGCGACCTTGCCAATATCTTTGTTTTCTCTCGCCCTTATCAGATCAGACACCATCGCAGCAGCCATGGCTTCGGTAATTGGGCTTTCGCCATCCCATTCCTGCATGGCGGTGGTGGATTCCGGCATCAACGAAGAATAGCTGTCATCATAAACCGCAGCCGAAAGCATAAAGAGAATAGGCAAAACAAAGGCGCTGATAATCAAGGCCAGCAATGGACAAACAAGACCAAAGGCCCGCAGCTTTGTGCGGAACATCGATTGCGCCAGCTTCTTTTTTAGCGGGGTTCCGTCAGCGGCGAGAATGCGCGTATCCGACATAATGATTGAGACCTCTGTCTTACAACGGAAAAAGAAAAAGGGTGAAAGGGGGTTTTAGCCCTTTCACCCAAAGATAGTTTTAGTTAGCTAACCAAGCGTTGAAACGCTCGTTCATTTCGTCTTGGTTGTCTGCCCACCATTCAAAGTCGTTCTGAATAGCAGTTTTGAAGTTATCAGGCGCTGTTGGCATCTGTGGGCCCATAGCAAGGGATGGCTTGCTGTGGAAAGAACCAACTAAAGGCGCGGATGACTTACGAGCAGGACCATAGGAAATGTATGAAGCCTGATCAGCAAGACGCTGTGTATCGGTTGAGAACGCGATAAAGTCTAGAGCGAGTTGCTTATTCTTTGAGCCTTTTGGAATGATGAAGAGGTCAAGATCATAAACCTGTGCATCCCAAACGATTTCAAATGGCTTATCTTCAGAAGCAACAGCATTAAAGATACGGCCATTATAAGCAGTGGTCATGACCACTTCACCATCAGCCAAAAGCTGTGGAGGCTGAGCGCCAGCTTCCCACCAGATCACATCATCTTTGATGGTATCAAGCTTAGCGAAAGCACGGTCAACACCAGCATCGGTAGACAGGACTTCATAAATATCACCAGGTGCTACCCCATCAGCGGCCAGAGCCATTTCAAGGTTTGCCTTTGGTGATTTACGCATGCCGCGCTTACCAGGGAAATTCGCAGTGTCAAAGAAATCGCTGATGGTCTTTGGGCCATTTGACATCACTGATGAATCATAGGCGTAAATGGTTGACCATACGATAGAAGGAATAGCGCAATCCGTTACAGAACCTTCAATGAAATCTGACATGGCAGGTGTGCCGTCAGGGGCTGCTGGCAGAATCGCAGGATCAATTTCTTCTGCAAGACCTTCGTCACAGGCGCGAACCGCGTCTGAAAGTTCAACGTCAACCACATCCCAAGTGACATTGCCGGCTTCTACCTGAGCCTTAATTTCGGCAATACCACCATTGTAATCTTCAGAAACTACGCTGGCGCCAGTCTTTTTGGTCCATGGCTTGTGGTAAGCTTCGACCTGAGATTTGGTGTAAGCACCACCCCAGGATACCACGGTCAGGCTCTCAGCTGATGCCGCACTTGCAACAGCAAGTGAAAGAACAGCAGCAGATGCCATCGTCATGCTTTTCTTAAATGTCATTACTTCCTCCTAAATCAAAGTAAATTTCAGTTTAATCAGATTAAACCAAGCATTGATTATTATTAACTATAATCAAGTGCCCGGCAATCATCAATATTCCAACTAACGAAACCATCTTTACCCGGTGCTAGGGTAATGGTCTTGTTGGAATTCGGAATCTTGGCGATAAACTCATCATTTCCGGCTACAGACATGCGGCAACGGATATGATCACCAAGGTAAATCATCTCAAGGACTTTAGCTGGTAGGCTCATTTTTCCTTTCGGTGCTTTGGCCTCAAAAGCAACACGTTCTGGGCGAATCGACAAAGTGGTTTGCCCACCTTTGGCGACTTCAACGACTTTAACCGCCTCCACGTGACCATGTTTGCCCAGATCAACATCGACCTTGCCAGCCTTAGTTGAGGTGACCTTGCCAACCAGCGTATTGTTTTCACCAATAAATTGGGCGACGAACGCATTATCCGGCCGCTCATATAAGGTCACAGGATCCGCCAATTGTTGAACCACACCATCATTGAACACAGCGATGCGGTTTGACATGGTCAAGGCCTCTGACTGATCATGGGTTACATAAACGACTGTCACACCAAGCGATTCATGAATATGCTTAATCTCATACTGCATATGTTCACGAAGTTGCTTATCAAGGGCGCCAAGTGGTTCATCCATGAGCACCAGTTCAGGTTCAAACACCAATGCTCTTGCCAAGGCAATACGCTGTTGCTGTCCACCGGAAAGCTGTGCTGGTTTACGGTCACCAAAGGCTTCCATCTGAACCATTTCCAGCGCCCGTTTAACTTTGGCCTCTGTTTCTGCCTTGTCCATTTTGCGAACTTTAAGCGGAAAGGCCAGATTCTCATTAACTGTCATATGAGGAAACAAAGCATAGTTTTGAAACACCATGCCAATGCCGCGGCGATGGGGCGGAATATTATTAATGGGTTTCCCATCAAGAAGAATATCCCCGTGGGTTGCGGTTTCAAAACCTGCCAACATCATCAGGCAAGTTGTCTTACCTGAACCTGATGGCCCAAGCATGGTGACAAATTCCCCTTTTTCGATATCGAGATTCAGATTCTTCACAACAAGGCTTTCGCCATCGTAACTTTTCTGAACATTGTCGTAACGAACAAAAGGCAATGATTTTGCCATTGAAATCTCCATGAATTGATTAATGACAAGAAAACAGATTGATAAGGGTGATGCAAGTTTTTTCCTCTACCCAACAATCAAATCTAGCGAAGACCTTCCCAACCTTTCATTTCCTGTGCTTGTAACCAGATAGCTCTCGCCAAGTGTCATAGCGACTCCAGCTTCACTATCCATCAGAATCATATGCATGAAATAGGTCATGCCTTCTTTAAGCACCACCGGATTGCCCGAATAAAACATGGGCCAGTCCATCCAATTCGGAGAAAAGGTTGTTCCCATACTGTAACCACAAGCATTCATCCGGGCATGGTTAAACCCATGAGCATCCATAACCTTTGCATGGGCGTCAAATACGCCGCCCACTGTTTTGCCAGGGGACAAGGCTTCTTCACACGCTTCTAAAGCTGCCACGCAAGCAGTATGCATCGCTTTATGTTCATCTCTGGGTTTGCCAATCGGGATAGTGCGCATCATTGCCGCGTGATAATGGCGATACGCTCCTGCCCATTCCAAGGTGAGTTGGTCAGTTTCTGACAACACGCGCCGACCAGAAAAATAGCGGCAGAGCAACGCATCTGGACCAGAGCCAATAATAAACTCATTTCCTGGGTAATCACCTCCACCTTTGAAAATCTCTCCCTGCATGGCGGCTAGGATATGCCCTTCATCCGCGCCAGCATGGGCCAATTCAATAGCCGCATCTAGGGCAAGATCGGCCAGTTCAGCTGCCTTGCGAGCATAAACAATTTCTTCGTCAGACTTGATCAGCCTAAGAGACGAGATTAATTCAGAATCATCGACTAATGTGGCAAAACCATCTAGCGCTGTGTTTAGCCGCATAGCTGACCGGCCTGTCATCCCATAGGCCTCATATTCCACCCCAAGGCGCTTACCTTTCAGCCCCATTTCATCTAGCAAATCGCGCAAATCATCATGGGGAGTGCTACCATGCTTATCCACCCAGACACGAATATCCGCAATGTTGGAGGTGTTTTGCGCCTGCCGCAAATCTGGGGCGCGCGTGATTAAGGTCATCTCACCATCTGCACGCACCACCAGACATTGAAAAAACACATAGCCGAAAGTATCGTAGCCTGTGAGCCAATACATGCTTTCCTGACGGAACAAAAGCATGCCGTCATAATTTGCTTTAGCAATTGCGTTTTTGAGTTCTTGTCGACGGCGAGAAAACTCTTGATCTGAAAAATGAAGTGCCATTCCTATGTTTTCCTTTTGTGATAGAGAATGCGGCCGATCGCATTAAGCAAAATCTGCGCCGCTAGCGTGGTGGTCGAACCTGTATGATCATAATCTGGTGCGACCTCAACCAAATCCATGCCAACAACCGTATTTCGGCGCGCCAGCCCATCCAGCAATTCCAACACCTCATAATAAAGAAAGCCACCATGGCTAGGCGTGCCAGTCCCTGGTGCAATCGAAGGATCGAAACCGTCAATGTCTATAGTAATGTATACTCGGCCTTCGGGAATTCGCGCCAGCAATGCCTCAACCCCAAGGGCGCGAGCCTGCCTGACCGAAAGAATATCTGACCCCATTGTCCGCGCATCTTCATACCCATCACGAGCCGTTGAGGAAACATTACGGATCCCGACCTGGGTTAGGCCTGTGACATAGAGTTTTTCAGCAGCACGGCGCATAGGATTGCCATGCCCTGCAGTTACCCCATGGCGGCTGTCAACAAAATCTAAATGAGCGTCAATCTGAACAAGATGAAAAGGATCCTGATCACTAAAGGCATTTATCACCGGAATATTGACCGAATGGTCACCGCCTAAGACCACGGGCATTGCCCCTGCCTTTAAGATGGCGCGGACACCATATTCTATGTTGGCGTGGCTTTGCACGGTATCTGTATGAATGATATCCGCATCACCAATATCAACGATGCGGGTGTTTTGACTTTCTAGATAGGTGATATCATCTTCATGATCATACGCGCCACTATGACCAAAGGAAAACAACGTTGATGCCTCGCGGATTCCACGTGGGCCGAATCGAGCACCTGCCCTAAACTGGGTCCCAAAATCAAATGGTGCACCCAAGACAGCAACATCAGCATCAATAGCATCCCAATTTTCAACATAAGGGTATTTGCCAAAACTGCATAAACCAACAAATGGCAAATTTAGCCGACCCTTTTCATAACCATGGCCACTCATCCACATCCTCCACCCTTTTGTCTTTGCATATTGAAACAGTCCTTACGCAAAAAACGCAAGGCCTGTTTCATGCTTGATAGAAAATATGGGTTTATTTTTCTCTGAACACAACGGTCTGTGCGCGTTGGATCGGTGACAAAATATAACCCAGAACGGTGCGCTTGCCGCCTAAGACATCCACGACCACGGGCATCCCCGGAACAACATCGGGGCGAAGCCCTGATTGCTGAAAGATGGGATCAGGAATTTTAATCATGGTCACGATTTTAATTTGCCCCTATCGCTATCCTGCTTTGGGATTATTGGTTGGGGAAATAATCCTCGCAAGAACCTTCTCTTAGCACATCTGCCGTACAGCAATGCAAACCGCCGCCAAAGGCATAGGCGTCACGCAAGTCCACCTCAACCACATTGATCCCCAATTTGTCCATTTGCTCTGCTTGATAGACTTCAGTTTTTTCCACGCAAACGGTTTTGGGGTCTAGCACCAACACATTCATAGACAGCCAGACAGAGGAATAACAAAGAGGCGGCGGTGAATTATGAGCTGGCTGAGCCGCATCAACAATTTCCCAACCATTTTTTTCAAACATTGCTCTCTGATCATCTGGCAAACGCCGTTGCGGGTTGTTGAGCAAAAGCCCCGGACGAAGCGGCGTGAATGTCGCATCAATATGGATAGGGTAAGGATCACCCGGAAAGTTCACCGCATGAACCCGGTGGTCAGGAAAATGCCGCTGCAACCAATCAATGCCTTTAAGATTCGTGGTAAAGCCGTGCTGAACCACAAGGTCTTTGCCAAACCGCAACACATCTGCAGCATCAAATAATGGCTCTTCTTCTGTGGTGACAAAATATTTATCAGCGGTCCATTCTAGCCGCTTCTGCTCACCAATTTTTTCAGACAGATAATCAGGGCGATAATCCTCATCCGTCAGACGCGGTTTTGGTGCCGCTTCATGACGCATCCCCGGGTCTTCGTTGTAATAGCGTTGCAACAATGGCCGATAGCAAAGATACTCAAACCAACGGCACCGATAGCTCATCGTGGCTTCCAGCATTTCCTTACCCACGGTCAAAAGCACATCCCGTGGCGGCATACAGCCAAACATCGTTTCTGTTTTCCAGTCCGGTGTTGCGGTAGGTTGATTAAAATCAAGTGGGGTTGGGCGATCAACAATGACGCCGCGCTTTTCGAGCATCGCGGCAAAATTGTCCAATAACTCATTAGCCCGATCAACAGTTTCTTGTGGACGCGGCCCGTATTGTCCGCGCATATCCGAATCTTCAGGCACTTTGGCATCAAGCGCTGGTTCTGGCGCCGGAATACAGCACCCATCCGCTCTCCCAACGATAACATGCTTTAAGGGGTCCCATTCGTTCCAGCTGGATACAACGGTTTTGGTATTTGCGGCCTCTGGCTGTTTTGCCATAATGATCTCCTTGCCGTGATTTCTCATGCCGGCAAATTACTGCAAAAAAAAATGCGGGGCAATTGCTCATGTTAAGTAAATATTATACAGTTACTTTTATAGTTCTGTCATGACCTCATCCTTCACGCGTGATGACACATGATTGCATATTGGATAAAGAAACGCCTTCGGGACGCGGCAGAAACATCAGGACTAGGCGTCCTTCTACCTAACAAACAGCCCCTTATCACCCCGGCGAAAGGTCAGGCTACGATTGAGTTCACCTCATGGAAACCCCTAAGGGCAATAGCCTTCAAACCAAGCCTTGCTTTGGGTGAAGCCTATGCAAATGGCCAGATGATCATTCACGATGGTGATCTTTATGATGCGCTGAAGCCATTGATGCTTTATGCCACCGCCAAGCCAGATATTGGGATGAGCCAATGGACTGCGCTGTTATCAAAACCTATTATGCTGATGAAAGATGGGCGGTGGAAAACCCAATCGGCTCATAATATTCATGTTCATTATGATCTTGGAAATGCTTTTTATCGGCTGTTTCTGGATCAAGATATGCAATATTCCTGCGCTTATTTTTCAAATCCAGATATGGCGTCAGACCTCACCGCCGCGCAACAGGCAAAAAAAGCACATATTATCAAAAAGCTTTGCCTTAATCCCCATAAGGATTCCCCCCAAACGGTGCTAGATATTGGTTGCGGCTGGGGCGGCATGGCAGAGACTTTAGCCAAAGATCATGGCGCCAAAGTCACTGGCATCACGCTATCCCACCAACAGGTTGCATTAGCAAAACAAAGATTAGCCGGAAGCGATTTGCCAGTTGAGATTGCCCTTCAAGATTATCGGGATGTCACCGAAACCTATGATCGTATTGTTTCGGTTGGGATGTTTGAACATGTTGGCAGACGGCAATTCCCCACATATTTTCAAATCGTGGATCGTTTATTAAATAATGATGGCGTTGCCCTTATTCACACGATTGGCAACACCAAAACCTCACGTGGCCAAAACCCGTTTATTAGTAAGTATATTTTCCCCGGTGGCTATATCCCAAAACTGTCAGAAATCATGGCCGCCGTTGAACACACCAACCTGAAAGTCACCGATATTGAGGTTTGGCATGACCATTACGCCAAAACCCTTCGCCATTGGCGGCAAGGTTTCATGGCGCGGCGTGATGAGGCTTTAACCATGTTTGATGAGAGATTCTGCCGACTGTGGGAGTTTTATTTGGTGGGATGCGAATTGGCCTTTAGTCATAGCAATTTGGTTGTTTATCAGTTGCAATTGACCCGTTCTAAAGGCGTTGTGCCAATCACCCGTGATTATCTGTATTCTTAGCGCCTTAGCCCGAAAGCGAATCAGATGTTGCGCGCGGTCATCGCTTTCTGGCGTTTATGCTCACGCATGATGATATAGCTGTTTGCCATCAGAATAATTGCGGCGCCAAAATAAAACCAAACCGAAGGGCGTTCACCAAAAAACATGGCGCCAGCCAGAACCCCAAATGGAATCGTCAGAAAATGAACAGGTGCAAGTGCGCTGGCAGGGGCATAAGCATGGCTTGCCGCCATGAGGAATTGCTGAAAACTGGCTAGCACCCCGATGAGGATTAAGATCGGCAAATAAGGTAGAACAGCGACCATATCTTCGCCAAGCCACAACACAAGCACCAACGACACGACCATGCCTGTGGCATTGTACCAAAGGGCAGTAGTAGCCGGAGGATTGCTTTTCCCTAATTGCCGCAACATTAAAAACATAATCGCAGCAAAAAAGGGTGAGGCCAGCGCAAGGGAGATGCCGAACGCCACCCCTGCATCAGAAAAAGAAGGGGCATTAACTTTTTCCCAAACCAAAACCATCACGCCTAAAAATCCGACAAAAACCGCGCCAATGCGATTCCATCCCACTCGCTCAGCAATTAAAATGGGCGCCATAATGGTAATAAAAATAGGAAGCGTTTGAAAAAAAGCAGAGGCCAGCGAGATATCAATATAAATCACCGCCCCAAACCAAGTGAACAGCCCAAGCATGCCTGAAATAATCCGAAATATAAGCGTGTTCCAGTTGCTAATTTTTAGAACATCCGTGCCGCGTTGCCATACCCCATAGATGAACAACAAAGGCAGGCAAAAAGTATAACGCGCCAACAAAATGGTAAAAAACGGAACCGCATCTTTGATACTTTTCACCATCGATGCCAAGCCCAGAGAAAGAATAATTTCCAAGGTTAGGCAAAGCATGCCTAGGATCAGGTAAATAGGCCGAATATCATCATCAGGATGACTATGATCAGGGCTGGTCATGACGGCCTACCGCATGGGATGTCCAGTGATGGCGGCAGAGCGACACATAGAGATCATTGCCGCCAATAGCGATTTGCTCCCCTTCGCTCAAAGGTTTACCATCCGGCCCAAGCCGCAACACCATGGTGGCTTTGCGCCCGCACCAACAAATAGTTTTAATCTCACGGATATTGTCTGCCAGCGCTAATAAGACTGCGCTCCCAGGGAAAAGTTCACCTTGAAAATCTGTCCGTAATCCAAAAGTCATCACAGGGATATTGAGATGATCTGCCACCTTAGCCAGTTGCCAGACTTGGTCTCGCGTCAAAAACTGCGCCTCATCGACAAGAAGGCAATCAATAGCAGCTGCAGAATGCTCAGTTTCAGTAATAGCATAAAGATCATCCCCAGATGAAAACGGGATCGCGCCTGATTGAATGCCAATACGTGAACTGATCACCGCGTCACCATAGCGATTATCGATTTTCGCTGTCATCAACAGGGTCCGCATCCCCCGTTCTAGATAGTTATGGGATGCTTGCAAAAGTATCGTTGATTTGCCAGCGTTCATGGCCGAATAGTTAAAATACAATTTGGCCATGAACTGCTACCAGATGCTTAGGCGCCACCACCAAGGATAGCTTTTACTTCAAGATATTCTTCAAAACCCCATTCAGCTTTTTCACGGCCATTGCCGGAATGCTTATACCCGCCAAAGGGGGCTTCGGATCCACCGCCAGTGTAATTGATATGCACCTGACCTGCACGCAATTCGCGAGCATAATCCATCAGCTGATCCATATTTGACTCATCGCCTGACACATAAGCTGCCAAGCCATAATCGGTATCATTAGCAATGGCAATGGCATCATCACGATCATCATAGGAAAGTACCGAAAGCACAGGGCCAAAGATTTCTTCGCGGGCAATGGTCATATCATTATTGACATGACCAAAGATGGTTGGACGAACAAAATAGCCGCGATTAAGGCCATCTGGACGGCCAGTGCCACCCGTCACAAGAGTCGCCCCTTCATCAATACCTTTTTGAATCAGTCCTTGGACTTTATCAAACTGCATTTCGCTGACCAATGGGCCCATGGTGGTATTTTCGCTAGCAGGATCACCTACGACAACGGTTTCTGCTGTTTTCTTGGCAATTTCAAGCGCTTCATCATGGCGAGAAGCAGGAACAATCATGCGAGTTGGCGCATTACAAGACTGGCCTGTATTTTCCATAACCCCACGAACACCATTTTCCACAGATGTGGTAAAGCCGCCATCATCAAGAACGATATTCGCAGATTTCCCGCCCAGTTCCTGTGCAACACGCTTCACTGTATCAGCAGATGCTTTCGCCACCGCAACACCCCCACGGGTAGAGCCCGTAAAGGACATAAAGGCAATATCCGGATGCGCACTCATAGCCTCACCAACCACTGGGCCATAGCCATTAACCAGGTTAAATACCCCAGCTGGCACCCCAGCTGCATCGCAGACTTCTGCCACAATCATTGAGGACAAAGGTGCGATTTCACTTGGCTTTAATACAGCCGTGCATCCTGCCCCAAGACAAGGCGCTAATTTCGCCATGACCTGATTAATAGGCCAATTCCACGGCGTGATCAGCCCACATACCCCAATCGGTTCATGCCGGATGAGGAAATTGTTATGGCTATATTCAAATTTATGTTCACTCAGAACGCGAATAGCCGTTTTCAAGTGGTTTAACCCAACTAGCGCCTGACTGCCTTTAGCCAGATAGGTCGGTGCCCCCATTTCAATCATGATAGCGTGGGCAATATCATCAAAGCGGCGTTTGTATTCTTCACGCACCTCTGTCAAAAGATCAACTCGCTCTTTGACGCTAAATCTGGAATAGCTTTCAAAGGCAGTTTTCGCAGCCGCTACTGCTTTATTAACATCGGCCGCAGAACCAGCACTGATCTGACCAACCGATTCCTCGGTCGCCGGGTTAATCACATCAATCACTTCAGGAGTGGCAGGATCTACCCAAGCGCCATTAATATAGAATTGCAAATTGTTCATAGCATCACCTTATTCTGTTTGCTTATTTTGTCTGGGATATCACCATATCCCTCAAATATTAAAACCTTAAACCCTAGTAAAAATTATTCGTCAAAGTCTTCAAGCAGGCCTTTTTCGTCCAATACTTTCCTAGCCGCTCGAAAACATTCCAGCGCCTGGGGCACACCGCAATATATGCCAATAACATGAATAATCGCGCGAATTTCAGCCACGCTAACCCCATTGCCAATCGCACCGCGGCAATGCAATTCCCATTCATGCATTTTGCCAAGCGCACCGATCATGGCTAAGTTCATCATTGAACGCGTTTTCGGGTCGATGGCCTCATCGCCCCATCCAAAACCCCAACACCACGCGGTCATCGCCTCTTGAAATGGGCGCATGAAAGCATCAGCGTTGTCCAAACTTTTTTCCACATATTCCGCACCAAGCGTTTCTTTGCGCTTTGCGACACCAATTGTAAAATTGTCATCCATTGCCATTCTCTCCGGACATAGATCATATTCCATAATAGTCGTACTCTTCTGATGGCAATAAGGCAAGCCATCTCCCAGTAAACTTTACCTTAAAGCCTTAAAAGGATAAGATCTTTGCCATGATAAAAGATAAGCTTTAGGAGCAAGTAAAGATGAATGGCGATAACGGCGTTGCCCAGCTCTATATCAGGGATTTTCCTGATGCTGAAAATGTGGATCGCATGGCGGCATCTGTTGATCTTCAGGTGCGCCACCGCATCAGCGGTGTTAATGCCAGTCTATTGGTATGGCGCGCCACCGCAGAACCTACACGCATGATGGAGTTATGGCGTTATCATATCGAATATGATCAGGAATGGGTGCGTCAATCCTTAACCGGTACTCACATAATTCCTGATGCTATGGCGCCGAAAAATCAAATCTTTTCCCTTGATCTGATTTATCAGTCCGATAGCCCAGATTTCTGAACTGCTTGTTGGCGTGCTTCGGCAACGTCACGATCCGAGACATAAATCAGCCCAGCCACCTTTCGCATTAAGGCCGCTTCGTGATCTTCAATAACGCCATCAGCTAGGATCACCTGCCATAATTTTTCCATCAAGTAACATTTTTCTTCATGGCTATAACGGCTATTAATTTGCTTGATCCATCCATAGAGATCAGCAGCCTCATCCGCTTGCGTAGCCGCATCCGACATAAGTTGCTCTACTTCATCAGGGGTTAACCCAAACTCGTCCTCGACAATGCGCCGGATCATCGCAAGCTCAGACACATCCGCCTCACCATCAACCATTAAAGCCCGGAACATTAGTGCCGTTGCCGCTAAACGGAGGTTTTCATCCGAGGCGTGATCATCTTCGATTTTCACCGCTACCAATTTTTCAAAAAAACGCATCATCGTATCTTTCCTTTCCCTATGTATTCAGTCATCCCCTATCAGCCCATAAAAGTAAAGCCGCCTCTTATAAAAAGAGGCGGCTTTGGTCTTTGTAAATGTTGTTCATTAGGCGGTTTGCTGATGTTCTGATGCAGTGGTAAATTGCAACGTCCTTTCTCCACCTCCCAATTGGTCAACAACAATCATATCACCATCGGCAAAGCGTCCGCTTATGATCGCTTCCGCCAGAGGGTTTTGCACCTCGTTTTGGATGACGCGCTTAAGCGGTCTTGCCCCATATTGAGGATCATAGCCAGCATCAGCCAACCATTGTTTTGCCGCTGGCGTCACCTCAATCATGATCTGTTTTTCAGCTAAACGCTTAGCAAGATGATCAAGCTGAAGATCAACGATATGCGTCATATCCCCACGATCAAGGCGCCGGAACAGTAAGGTAGAATCAATCCGGTTTAGAAACTCTGGCCGGAAAATAGACCGCAAATCTGTCATGACAGCGTCACGCGCCTTTTCGCTGCTATCACCATCCTTGAGTTCAAGCAAATGATCTGCCCCAATATTTGAGGTCATCAAAATAATGGTGTTGCGGAAATCCACCTTATGGCCTTGGCTATCTGTCAATTTGCCTTCGTCCAGCACTTGAAGCAGGATATTAAAAATATCTGGATGCGCTTTTTCAATCTCGTCAAAAAGCACCACTTGATAAGGCCGCCGCCGAACTGCTTCAGTTAGACTGCCGCCTTCTTCATATCCAACATAGCCGGGTGGGGCACCAATTAAGCGTGAAACCGCATGGCGTTCCATATATTCTGACATATCAATTCGCATCACTGCACTCTCGTCATCAAACAAAAACTCTGCCAAGGCTTTGGATAATTCCGTCTTACCTACCCCTGTTGGGCCTAGCATCATAAAACTGCCAATCGGCTGATTAGGATCAGAAATTCCAGCCCTTGCTCGGCGCGTAGCATTCGCGACCGCCTGAATGGCTTCAGGCTGACCAATCACTCTTGCCGCTAGCAAATCTTCCATTGCCAGCATCTTTTCCTTTTCACCCTCAAGCATTTTATCAACAGGTATTCCTGTCCAGTTGCTAATCACTCGGGCAATATGGGTGCTTTCCACCTCATCATTGAACATTTCTGAAGCAGCAACCAGAGCTTTGGCTTCATCCAATTCTGCGGTTAGCCGAGGCAGGATGCTGTAACTGATTTCTGCTGCGTCCTCAAGCCTGCCTTCACGCTGTGCAGATTTCAAGTTATTGCGTTCTGTATCAAGCTGTTGCTGAAGGGATTTTACTTCTTCTAGCCTGGTTTTTACACCTTCCCATTCGCTGGTCAGATCAGCGGATTGCTCTTCTAGTCCCTCTAGATCATTAGCGATCGCGCCAAGCCGGCTCTTATGCCGCTCTGAGGATTCTTTTTTCAATGCCGCCTGTTCAATTTTTAACTGCATGATCTGACGGTCAATATTATCCAAGAGAGGTGGCTTACTGTCGGATTGCACTCTTAAAAGACTAGCAGCCTCATCCATTACATCAATGGCCTTATCCGGCAGAAACCTGTCATTAATATAACGGCTCGACAATCTGGCTGCTGCGACCAAAGCCTCATCCGAAATGCGCACAGCGTGATGATGTTCATATTTTTCTTTTAAGCCGCGCAAGACAAAAATTGTGTCTTCAACCGAAGGTTCATTGACATATACAGGCTGAAACCGTCTTGCCAGTGCCGAATCTTTTTCCACATATTTTCGATATTCATCCAATGTGGTAGCGCCAATGCAGTGTAACTCACCTCGTGCTAAAGCAGGCTTCAGCAAATTGGACGCATCCATAGCACCATCGGTTTTACCTGCACCAACCAGTTGATGCATTTCATCAATAAACAGAATGATATTTCCATTTTGTGATTGGACCTCTTTGAGGACAGCTTTAAGCCGTTCTTCAAACTCACCCCGATATTTAGCCCCTGCGATGAGCGCCCCCATATCTAGCACCATTAGGATTTTCCCTGCCAGAACACCTGGCACTTCTCCATTAATGATGCGCTGGGCTAGACCCTCAGCAATAGCGGTTTTGCCAACCCCTGGTTCGCCAATCAACACAGGATTATTCTTGGTGCGGCGTGACAGGATTTGAATGGTACGGCGAATTTCCTGATCCCTGCCAATGACGGGATCCAGTTTGCCTTTTCTTGCCATATCAGTCAGGTCGGTTGCATATCGGCTCAAGGCCTCAAATTGATCTTCGGCGGCGTCGCTATCTATGGTTTTGCCGCCCCTAGTCGCGGAAGATGCAGCTTTTAATGCTTGCGCCGTCACACCTGCGGCTTTCATTATTTCCGCAACAGAGCTTTTTGATTCGGCCATCACAATCAGCACGGTATCAGCGGCAACAAACTGATCGCCAGCCTGTTTTGCTGCTTTTTCTGCTTGTGCCAATATTCGGGCAAGATGCCCATCAAGATGGAGCTGGGCATTACTTCCAGTCATCCTAGGCATAGCATTAAGAGCTTGATTTAAGCTTTGTTTCAGCTGATCTGCATGGCCTCCACTTCGGTTGACCAGCATCACCGCCAACGCATCTGGGTTTTCCAGCATGGCAGCCAAAAGATGTTCGGTAGTAAGCTGAGGATGACCATTGGCAAGGGCCGTGTTTTGTGCCTCACCTATGGCGTTGCGCATGAGCGCAGTATAATGATCAAGTTGCATAACATATCTCCATTATTCTTACCGTCACCCCTGATCAGGCAGTTGCGGCGAATATCAGATAATCTGCCCATTATTGGCGCAGATCAGATAAAGCGGCTCACGATTGACACCGCCTATAATTCTTAAATAAGAACCTTAAAGCTGGGTTTCAATAGTCAACAGAATTAACGGGCGTTGGGGAAAAACAGTTGCTGACCTGCTACTTGATAGCTGGCGATGATATCCTGACCTTTTTCTGACAACAGCCATTCCGTCACCCGAATGGCAGCAGAAAGTTCTGTATCTGGGCAGTGGTCAGGGCTAATCGGAATAATCCCATATTGGTTAAAAAGAGGGGGATCGCCCTCAAACACAATCATGTGTTGTTTTTTATTTCCATAGGCCA
>JAQCJL010000092.1 GCA_027593125.1 Pseudomonadota bacterium
TATGACCAGCAATAACCGCACCTATTATGCTTTTCTGATGATGGCCGTTTTGCTGATTGCGGTTGGCATCTTACAAAGCTGGAATGTGGCTTTTAACATTCTTAACCTATGTGTCATCTCTGCCATCATGGCCTTAGGTGTGAATATGCAATGGGGTTATGCTGGGCTAGTGAATTTTGGCATTATGGGTTTTGTTGCCATTGGTGGCTTAGCTGGGGTTGTGGTATCCATGCCGCCCGTCGCTGAGGCGTGGCAAGCTGGCGGCAGCAGACTGATGCTTGGCTTTGGGGTTATGCTGGCTGTCATTGGGGTTGCAACCGTTTTCTGGAGGCGCACGCAAAGCTGGAAACATCTTCCGCGGCGCCGTTACCTTATCATGGCTGCGATACTGATTTGTGGTTATGCCCTATTCCGCTATATCGCCGATACTGCTGTGGTATCGATTGAGGCTGTTGACCCTGCTAGCACAGGATATCTGGGCGGGTTAGGGCTACCTATTTTGTTCTCATGGATCGTAGGCGCTATCGCCGCTGGTTTTGTGGCGATGCTTATAGGCAAGATTGCCTTGGGGCTTCGTTCAGATTATCTGGCCATTGCCACTCTGGGCATATCTGAGATCATTATTTATGTCTTGAAAAATGAAGACTGGCTGGCGCGCGGTGTTAAGAATGTTAACGGCTTACCACGGCCTGTTCCTTACGAAATTGATCTGCAAAAAGAGGCATGGGTCAATAATCTTGCTGATGGGATGGGGTTTTCGGTGGTTAATGCATCATCTATCATTGTTAAGGTCGCATACCTATCCCTGTTCCTTGCGGTGCTAGTGGTGTTGTTTCTTATGGCAGAAAAGGCGCTTAAGTCCCCGTGGGGCAGAATGATGCGCGCCATCCGTGACAATGAAGTCGCTGCAGAGGCGATGGGTAAAGATGTGAAACGCCGGCATTTGCAAATCTTTGTTATTGGTTCTGCCGTCCTAGGGCTTGCTGGGGCCATGCTGACAACCCTAGATGGACAGTACACACCACAATCTTATCAACCTTTGCGTTTCACCTTTTTGATTTGGGTGATGGTGATTGTTGGCGGATCTGGTAACAATTATGGTGCTATTATTGGCGGCTTTATCATCTGGTTTTTTTGGATTGAGGCGGAACCCATCGGGCTTTGGCTGATGGATGTCTTAACCTCCGGGATGAGTGAGGATTCTGCCTTGCGCGCTCATCTGTTAAACAGCGCGGCGCATACGCGCCTCATGACCATGGGATTGATTATGATGCTAGTGTTGCGTTTCTCGCCAAAAGGGCTCATTCCAGAGGCAAAGCGCTAGCCGGGCGTTTCACAGATTGGGTATGCTCTCGCCATAAGATAATCAGCCCTGCCAGAATAATGAGGCTGCCACCGATAATCGCTTGCTTACCCGGTATCTCATGCCAAATGAGGGCACCCCAAATCGTCGCCCAGAGAATCACCATATACTGCGTTGGGGCAATCACCGATAATTCGCCAAGTCGGATCGCCATGACATAGGCAATAAATGAACACGCCACCAAGCCTGCGGCAATGACAAATACCCCATAGAGTTCTGTTTCGATCACTGTCCAGCCCCAAGGCAGGCTCGCCAACCCACCAAGAGTCGTCACCATAGCGGTGGTCAAAATCACCGACACCGAAGACACATCAGAGGTGATTTTTCGTGTTGCCAAATCCCTGACCACCAGCGAGATAGCGGTGATAATAGGATAGATCATGGCCATGTTAAAACCATCACCTGATGGCGCCGCGACCACAACAACACCAAGAAATCCGATCACCACGGCACTAAGCCGTATGACCCCAACCTTTTCACCAAAAAGCGGGATAGACACCAGCGTAAGAAGAACCGGAAAGATAAAAACCACAGTTGTTGACACGGCAATCGGGATCATCTGGATGCTGATAAAAAAGCAATAGGTTGAAAGCGTTTCTGCCAAACCCCGAAGCACAGCCCACCGATTTGCCAACAAAGGAAGCTGCATAGGATCACGCATGATGCGCATCATGACCATTAAGATAGCAATAAGAATAATGCCGCGAACCGCAATCAACTGTCCTACTGGTACGGCCTGACCCAGAAAACGCACCACCGCATCACCAACGCTCAACAAGAACATGGATAAAGCCATGATCATCAGCGCCAGGCTATTATTCTGCTGTGTGATGTTCATGTTAGTGGTCTGTCAACCAATCAGAAGAGATTTCTAAAACCGCTTCATCCCCGGTCATAATGGTTTCGGCTAAGGCATCGATCTGTGGCAAACGCTGTGTGATAAACAATCTGGCCATTGCTTTTCGCGCCTCAAGAAACGGTTTATCTGACCCTTCTGCTTTGATCACATCTTGGGCGATCGCGGCACCGCGCACCATCTGCCAGCCGCCAGTCAAAACCCCAAGAAGCATCAAGTAATGATGACCATTAGCAGCACCACGCCTGGGCGAGTTCGCCGACGCTAATAAGTGATCAACAACTTTGCGTGTGGTTTCCACCGCTGTCATCATCCGGCTAGCCAGCGTTTGGATAGAACCCAAAGCCGGATCAGTATCATCATCCCTGATGCTCATCATGTCTTGGTTAATTTCATTAAGCAAATCTGTGACCGCCCCACCACCATCGCGGATCGTTTTGCGGAACACCAGATCATTAGCCTGTATCGCTGTAGTGCCCTCATAAATTGGCAGGATACGCGCATCGCGATAATGCTGGGCAACACCTGTTTCTTCAATAAAACCCATTCCGCCATGTATTTGAACCGCAGCAGAGGTGACGTTCTGTGAATGTTCTGTTAGCCAACCTTTGATAATCGGAACCAACAAACCAAGCCTGTTTTGTATTTCTGGACTGTCATCGTGGGCCGCCATATCCATCGCGGCAGCACCAATACCCACTAATCCACGCATCGCCATAATATCAGCGCGCATACTTGCAAGCAGTCGCAAGACATCAGGATGACCAATAATCGTATCACCTTCTTCACCGCCTAATGGTGTCCCCTGGCGGCGATCCATGGCATAAGATACAGCCTGTTGATAGGCACGTTCACTAATGGCAAGCCCCTGCATTCCCACCGTAAATCGAGCATGGTTCATCATTGCAAACATGATCTCAAGCCCTTGGTGTTCTTTACCCACCAGATAACCAATAGCACCGCCATTATCACCGTATTGAAGCACCGCCGTTGGCGATCCTTTAATGCCAAGTTTTTTTTCAATCGACACACAAGTGATGTCGTTGGCTTCCCCAAGACTGCCATCCACATTGATCAGATACTTAGGCACAATAAAGACTGAGATCCCTTTGCTTCCTGCTGGTGCATTTGGGGTGCGTGCTAACAAAAGATGGACGATATTTTCGGCCATATCATGTTCACCATAGGTAATATAGATCTTCTGACCGGTGATACGATAATGATTACCTTCAGGAATCGCCATGCTGCGAATAGCGGCAAGGTCACTGCCGGCCTGCGGTTCCGTCAGATTCATCGTTCCTGTCCACCGCCCCTCAGCCATAGCAGGAATAAAATTAGCCTTTTGTTCAGATGAAGCATATTTCTCAAGGGCGTAAATTTGGCCTTGGGTCAGCAAATGACAAAGCGCAAATGCCATATTGGCAGATTGCCACATCTCATGCACAAACGATGACACGGTCATAGGCATATTCTGACCGCCATATTCCTCGCTTGCATCCATAGCTGTCCAGCCTTGTTCACCCATAGCAGCATAGGCCTCACGGAAGCCTGGCGGGGTGATAACACTGCCATCATCCTGACGCTTTGCCCCTTTGGTGTCCCCATCACGGTTAGTCGGTGCGATAATATCTGCCGCAAATTTTGCTGCTTCGTCAAAAATAGCATCTGCCAATTCTTCACTCAGCGCATCGTGGCCTGTTATGTCCTGAAGCTTGGCGCGATTGACCAAATGCTGAAAAACAAAACGAATGTCTTTTATAGGGGCGTTATACATCTACTAACCTTTACTGTTCTCATTAGCCCAAAACAATGGGCCACCTCGAAATCCTGGAAAACCTGTCCCAAAAATCATTCCTGCATCTGCCATTTCTGCGCTATCAACAACACCTTCATCAACTGCTGCTTGGCATTCTCGGATCATCGGTTGCAACAAGGTATCCACCAATGGCGTCAGCGTTGCTAACGGATAATCGTTGCGTGGGCGCAGGGCTTTCTTTTCGTCCCATTGATAAAACCCCTGACCTGACTTCCGCCCAAGATCACCTGCTGCGATCTTTGCTTGCAATGCGCTTGCGACCGCTTCGGGCATCCCCAACGGAACGCCTGCATCATAGGTGACATCTAGGCCGATCTGATCAGCCAATTCAATAGGCCCCATGGGCATTCCATAATCCACCATCGCTGTATCAATCTGATCTGCGTCTGTGCCATTCAGCATAGCGGCAATTCCAGCATAGACATAAGGAAGCAAAGCCCGATTAACAAGAAATCCAGGAGCAGATTTGCACCGTATCGGAAACTTCTTAAGCTGACCTGAAAACCGCATGGCGCGATCAATGGTTTCTGATGCAGTGGTGTCAGCCCAAATCACCTCAACCAAGGGCAGAACCGGCATGGGATTAAAGAAATGAATCCCCACCAAACGCGCAGGATTTTTCAACCCTTCCGCGATCTTTTCCAACGGTATAGATGAGGTGTTGCTGGCCAATATCGCATCTGCTTTGGCGCGGCTTTCCATTTCTGCAAATACCAGTGTTTTGATATCTAACCGTTCGGCAACAGCCTCAATAATCAGGTCAGCATCAGCCATGCCATCACCCTTTGGGTCAGCTGTCAGACGCAACATAGCCGCTTTGATCTGATCCTCTGTCTTAAGCCGACGGTCATAAAGTTTTCGGGCACGGTCTGTTGCCTTATTGATGGCCTCTTCGTTTTGATCACTAAGCGTGACTTCAAATCCTAGCATCGCTGAATAAGCGGCAATATCGCCGCCCATCACACCTGCACCAATGACGTGGACTTTCTTGATGCCACTATCACCGCGGCCAGCTTTCCGCACCTGATCTTTGAGATCAAATAACCTGCGAAGGCCTTTGGATGCCGGACTCATCATCAACACCGGAAAGGTGATCATTTCAGCGTCAGTCATTGCCTGGGGATCATGTTTATGAGTATTGATATGATCCA
The DNA here is from genome assembly GCA_027593125.1 of Pseudomonadota bacterium. GTDB lineage: Bacteria > Pseudomonadota > Alphaproteobacteria > Puniceispirillales > UBA1172 > UBA12202. Next base: position 5,187 of record JAQCJL010000092.1, read on the forward strand.
TAATGGCAAAAGGGGCTGGGGTATGATCTGGCCGTGCGCGTGCCAAATGTTCTGCTTTTGCGGCGGCAAAAATATCCGCATGATCCGACGGAACATCACACATCTTACGCGATGGTTTCTGCCCTTTCTGGGCTATCAGCCAAGTCAGAGTTGCCGCTTTCAAATCCGCTTCGCTATTAACAATCTCATCAACCAGACCATAAGATTCTGCCGTAGCCGCATTAAGGCTTTTGCCAGTCAGCATCATATCCAGCGCAGGTTTTATCCCAATCCGGCGATAAGCGCGACCAGAACCGCCATAGCCCGGCATAATGCCTAACCCAACTTCAGGGAAACCAAGCTGGGTTTTAGGGGATGAGGTGACAATGATATGATCAAAACACAGCGATAACTCCAGCCCGCCGCCAACCGCAACGCCTTCAATGCCGACCACAGTCGGATAAGGCAAATGGGAAAGCTGATGAAAACACTGATGCACAAAGCGGATATGTTCTGCTACTGCGGCTTCATCTTGAAAAAGTGAGAACTGCCGGACATCCGCGCCATAAACAAATCCTCCAGCCTTTCCGGAGAGCAGAGCCAACCCCTTAACCTCATCTTGTTTGGATAAGGTTTTCACAACCTCACTTAGCTCGGCTAACACCTCATGGGTCAGCACATTGACAGAGCGATCCGCAACATCAATGGTAAGCCAAACAAATCCATTGGCATCGCAATCCATTTTCCAATGCGCCATTTTAAACTCCTATTTATCACCGCCCATCTTAGAGCGGAGATGTGATTAATCCCTGAATAGTATCCATTACTTGCGCAGAAACCGTCAAGCCATCTTGGGCGGCTTTCTGGCGGCGAGTGATGCGTCCTGCCCCGGGTAGCCGCGCCCCATCATCGGCAATCCGCATTGCCATCTCTGCCATTCGCTGAGCGGCATTAACCCCTAACGCCCCTGCATCAATCATCAGCATCAACTGACCAGCATGAGGTGGGTCACCCTCTGAACTGAGGAATGACGCCGCTTCATAGGCAAAATTAGCCCCTGTTAACGCTGCTGCCAGCACCTCAATCATCAAGGCTAGCGCCGCGCCCTTAGCTTCTGCCATTGGCACCATGGTGCCGTCTAGCGCCGCTTTGGCATCGGTGGTTGGTTGGCCATCAGCATCAAGCGCCCACCCTAAAGGGATCGGCTGATCACTCGCCGCGGCCTTCATGATGCCGCCTCTTGCCACGGCGGAGGTTGCCAGATCGATCACTAATGGGGGGGCATCTGCCACCGGGGCAGCAAAGGCAATTGGGTTTGTACCAAAAAGTGCGGTTCGTCCCCCCCAAGGGGCCATTGCAGATGGCGTGTTGGCAAAAAGCAAGGCAATCATGCCTTGTTCTGCTGCTGCTTCAACATGATGACCGGCAACACCGCAATGATGCGACCGATGCACCCCAGCCATGGCAATACCCTGTTGGCGAGCAAGGGCAGGCAAGTCACGAATAATCGCCGTCATGGCTGGATAGGCAAAACCGCTTGCCGCATCCACCGCCATCACAGCAGGTTTTGGATGGCTGATGCTGATCTTGGCAAAGCCATCTACCTTTCCAGAACGGGATTGGGCGGCATAACTTCCGATCCGCGACAGGCCATGACCAAATTTACCGTCAGCCTCTGCCTTAACAAGGGCCTCTGCCACCATGGCGGCGGTGTCGGGTGCCACACGGCTGGCGACAAAAGCCTCAGTCACCAAATGGGTTATTTCAACAATTGATAAAACTTTTTCAGACATCACAGCAACTTTCTCAGGGCATCATTAATCAATTTCATCATTAATCAATTTAAGGCGTTTAGATGATCCGCGACCGCCTTAACCGTCATCCATGACACCCTTTGGGTG
>JAQCJL010000093.1 GCA_027593125.1 Pseudomonadota bacterium
ACGGCGGCGTTCTTTTGATCTTGATAAAGGGCCGTCTTGAATCTGGGGGTCAGCATCTTGATCTGGCATAACGCTCTCCTTACCCTTTCATCAAAGGGGTTTCATCTAATCATTTTTATATAATTGAGACGATAATTAACCTGATTGCGACAGATGCGTGAGAGTGATATCCAATCGGTTGGAATTATGATAGACACGTCAAGGTTTCAACATCACTATCACTCTCATTTCATCTTTAAATGTTTTGGCTTTATTGATCTCAATAATCCTTATGTTTAAAAGATTGCAGAAACAAATTTTATAAGAAGAACACACATGCCTTTTTTGTCATCGCGTTTATTTGCCCATGCCATGCTGGCTTTTACGGCTCTCATTTGGGGAACAACTTTTGTTTTTCAAACCACAGGCATGGTTGATGTTGGGGCAATGGGATTTCAATTTTATCGTTTTCTGGCTGGATCTATCGCCTTGCTGCCCCTAGCCATCATTGAATACCGCAGACATGGTTTTTTTCTGCATAAAGACGTTTCTGATAACGCGATTTCAAATAAGCAACTCATCTGGGGTTCAATCGGGTTAGGTGTTTTTATGTTTACCGGCTCTGCCCTTCAACAAATCAGCCTTCATACAGCAAGTGTCGCTAATGTGGCCTATTTGACTACTCTTTATGTGCCGCTAGTCCCTGTTTTTGGATTATTGCTCTTTGGTATTCATTTGCCATGGTCACGTTGGCTTGCCGTAGCCGTGTTTATGACCGGCAGTTGGTTGATGACTGGGGCAGATTTCAGCACGATTACCCCGGGTGATTGGATCGTTTTGCTAGGAGCCGTTTTTTGGGCTTTTCATATTATGCTTGTAGGAGCATTGGTAAATCGAAGGGGTATTCCTTTTCAACTGGCTTTTCTTCAGACCTTTATTACTGCTGTTTTGTCCTTCATCGTCTTTGTTGTGATTGATACTATTGACCTCGCCCTTGCTTTGGCAGTTTTACCAGACATCCTTTTTGCAGGCGTGTTATCAATCGCTTTAGGCTTTACGCTTCAGCTTATAGCCCAGAAAAATTGTTCTTCATCAGCGGCGGCAATTATCCTCTCGCTTGAAGGAATGTTTGCGGCCTTTGCTGGCTGGATACTGCTTGAACAAGGCATGACAGTTATGGCTGTTATCGGCGCTATTATTATTATGGTTGCCGTTTTATTGGTTGAACTTTCACCTGTGCGCCAGTCGTCATCATAGACCTCGCAGTTGAAAGCGACTATAAATTAAGGTTATGAAGCTATCAACGCCAGATCTTGCTCACCTCGTCCTGCTTGGCGGCGGCCACGCCCAAATAGCAGTACTGAAATCGCTTGGCATGTCCCCTATAGAAGGCTTGCGTGTCACCTTGATCAGTCGTGATCGGATGACACCGTATTCCGGTATGCTGCCAGGTTATATTGAAGGCTTCTATCGTGAGGATGAAGCCTCTATCGATCTGGTCAGACTAGCTGGTTTTGCTGGTGCACGGTTTATTCATGATGACGCCATCGGTTTAGACGCAGATCAGGCTAAGGTGTTTCTTCGCAATCATCCCCCCCTTAGTTATGACCGATTATCGATTAATATTGGCTCAACACCTCAATTAGATCAGGTGAAAGGCGCCGCTTTGCACGCTACCCCGATTAAACCTGTGCCTGAGATGATCCAAACACTGGATGAGATCACAAGCGGCAAGCGTCCTTGCCATCATATCAGTATTATTGGAGGCGGTGTCGCCGGTGCTGAAGTAGCCTTAGCGCTAGATCATCGGCTAAATCGTGTTGGGAAAAGGGGTATCAACATCACATTGGTACATTCAGGCCAGCATATCACAGAAGCTTTAGCCAAATCGGCCTCAAGGCAACTTGAAAATGAAATGGCGAAACGGAATATTACTATTTGTCGCCAACGCAGGGCTACTGCCATCAATAGCAGCAGCATTACGCTTGATGATGGCAGTCAAATTGCCTCTGATTTTACCCTTATGACTACTGGCGCAATATCACCAGAATGGATCGCTTCATCTCATCTAGCGGTTGATAAAGACGGGTTTATTGCGGTTAATGCTTCACTTCAAAGTCTGTCGCATCCGAATATTTTTGCCGCCGGCGATATTGCCACAATCCTGTCATCACCGCGGGCTAAATCTGGTGTATATGCGGTACGAGCTGGGCCAATCTTACGCGATAATATTCGCCGTTCCATTCAAGGCAAAGCCTTACGGCTATGGTCGCCACAACAGCATCATTTGGCACTGATTGGCCTTGGCGGCGGAAAAGCCATTGCCTCACGTGGAGGCATAAGTTTGCCAGCATCAAAGCGATTATGGCGTTTAAAAGAACACATCGATCGCCGTTTTATCAGGCGGTTTTCGGATTTACCAGTCATGGCATCTTTGCCTGAACCTCCTATTAATGCTGACCTTAAACAACAGGACGATCCTGTTTTTCTATCTATGCAATGCCTAGGGTGCGGGGCAAAAACAGGCTGGTCAACTTTGGCAGGGGCATTAGAAAAAGCCTATCATTATGCACATTTGATGCGGCCTGATCTTGGGCTTTTGGCAAAAAAAGGTGATATCCATTTAGACGCTGGGGATGTGCTGTTACCACCATCACCTAAAGGAAAAGAGCTATTGCTAGTTCAGTCAATTGACGCGATATCCGCGCTGGTTGATGACCCTTATGTTCTAGGCCGGATTGCCACGCTTCATGCGCTAAGTGATTTGTTTGTTGCCCATGCTAAGCCGCTTTCTGCGCTTGCCTTACTAACTTTGCCTAGGGCTAGCCGAAAACAGCAACAAGATGATGTAATCCATTTGCTTTGTGGCATTCTTATTGCGTTAGCAGAACATGGCATTTCTCTGAGTGGTGGTCATACGGCTTCCGCCCAAGCGATGCAGGTTGGTCTGTCGGTAAATGGGACGAGAGATCGATCATTGATTGAACGCCCTCCCCAGCCTGATGATGTTCTGATTTTGACTAAACCTCTGGGCATTGGGATGATAATGGCAGGTCATCATCACCAGCATCCATTAGCATCAGGCCAGATGGTAAAGTGCGCCGTTGATGTCATGACGCAAAGCAACGCAGTAGCGGCAGAACTAGCGAACCAAGAGGCAACCTATCCCATGACTGATGTAACAGGGTTTGGGCTGCTTCGTCATGCTCGTTCCTTAGTTGATCGGTTTGATCCTGATCTTGGTATTTCGATATCATCATCAGCTTTGCCCTTAATTAGTGGCGCTGTTAGGCTGGCTAAGTCTGGGGTTTTTTCAAGCATGGTGGCTGATAATGCGGCGGCGGTGCGCGTGAAACGCCATGATAATCAGATCATATCTGATGCGCTTCTGCATGATCCGCAAACTAGCGGGGGATTATTAATAATTGTTCCACCTGATCAAGCCGATACCCTGTTGCAGAGGCTGATCACAACCAACCATCAAGCGGCTATAATTGGAACGATTAATAAGGCGGACAGTAACATGATTACCATAGTGGATTAACCCATGGCTGCACCCATTTCCGTCACCCAAAACTGGCATGTAAACGGCGCGAAACCCTTTGATATGATTATTGATGTGCGCAGTCCGTCAGAATATGAACTTGATCATATCCCCGGGGCAATCAATCTGCCTGTGTTGTCTGATGATGAACGCGCCGAAGTGGGAACAATTTATAAACAGCAATCCCCCTTTAAGGCGCGAAAACGCGGTGCGGCCTTAATTAGCAAAAATATTGCCATCCATTTAGATGAAACCCTCAGCAATCAAAATCATGATTGGGCCCCATTGGTCTATTGTTGGCGTGGGGGGCAACGATCAGGGGCAATGGCACGGGTATTTTCTGAAATCGGCTGGTCTGTGTCTGTGCTTGAAGGGGGATATAAATATTACCGCAGGCAAGTGCAAGCCGGACTCACGGATATCGCTAACACAATCAAGCCGGTGTTATTGGACGGGCCAACAGGAAGTGGAAAGACCGTAATTCTTCACACCTTGGTTAATCAAGGGGTTCAGGTCATAGACCTTGAACATATTGCCTGTCATCGCGGTTCTGTTCTTGGCAGCATTCCAGGCCAGAAACAGCCTGCTCAGCGGTTATTTGAATCGCTTCTCTATGATGCCTTTAGCCGAATAGATTTGTCCAAATCGGTGGTGATTGAGGCCGAAAGCAGTAAAATTGGTGGCATCCATATCCCTGATGTGATCTGGAAAGCCATGCTTGGGGCTTCTAGTATTAAAATATCAGCTGCGATGAACGCAAGAGTTGATCATATTTTAAACGAATATGATCATATCACCACACAGCCAGAGCCGTTATTACGGTTGATCCATGGCATGAGCAATCGTCACGGTCATGCCATCACTAATGAATGGAAAACTTTGGTGGCTGATAAAGATTGGCATGGTTTGGTTATGGATTTGATTGTTCGGCATTATGACCCTGCTTATTTAGGGTCATCCGAACGCCGCCAACGTAGTGTTTTGGGCATGGTTCATTTAGAAGCTTTAAATCATGATGATTTTGATCAAGCTGCCCGTAAAATTAAAACATTACTTTAAGTGATCATAAGGAATCTATTTTCTTGTAATATTTTTTCTTGCAACGCTGCAGAAGTTTGATTATCAAGATCAGACATAAGTGTTCCCCAGTAGCTCAGCGGTAGAGCAAGCGACTGTTAATCGCTTGGCCGGCAGTTCGAATCTGTCCTGGGGAGCCATTTTTTCTTCTTCTTTTTTTGCGGTAATGGAACAGACTGGATTTCTGTCATTAATCGCAATACACTTTGATGATGTCAGATCATACTTCGTCATTACACAGTATCCAAGGGACTGACCTAACAGATCACGATATCAGTGAAGTGATTGAAATGGCCTTATCTGATCATACCCAGTTTAAACAGATTGAAGATCTGTTTGGACTTAAAGAAAAACAAGTCAAAGAGATTATGCGAAAACACCTGAAACGTGGCAGTTATGAAGCATGGCGTCGCCGGGTTCGCGCCTTTTCGGATCGGCGTGAGCATTATAAATAACCTACCGTTCCTCAAACATTGGCGTTATCGTTACCCTTACGTCTCATCAAATAAGTCATTTTTTGTCCACATTTTTGAGTATGATCATTTCTAATGTTTTGCCTTTTGATGGCAAAGCCAAATGCCAAGGTAAAAGGTTTAGGCAAGAATGCCCTTACCTTGAAACTGTTGAAAAAGAGAATATGTGAATATTTATGATTAAGGTCAGAGCGCAATGAAAGAAAAACTGTCCTCCTTTCTGTCTGATTTCTCGCTTGTGGTCGTTGTGTGTTTAGCTGTGCTTATTGGGTATTGGCACTATTCCTCTGAACCAGAACTAGAAATTCCACCGATTGATCCTGAAAAAGAAATTGCCACTTTTCATTCCGCCATCTTTGCTAATTGCCGCAATGTAGATTTTAAAAATCTAGAAGATTTAGCTAGCGAGTTTAATTTTGATCAAAATAAGGCCTATCCCAGCTATGATTTTGCCATTCTGAATAACCAAGCTGGTCAATTTGAAACAGATATCGACCATCAGTTAGATGAAGCGAAACTTTATTTTCAAGAAAGCATTAATGATCGGGCAGATGGGTTTTTTATCTCTGAAGAAACAGCAAATATTTTAAAAAATATCAATATTAACAACGCTTTATTTATCGACCCTGAAAAACAAACTTATCAAGCGCTAACCGAACATTATTTCAGCTATACTATCAAAAAATGCCGCTATCAGGATGTCACTGAGATACAGAATCAAAACCGATTTGAATTTCCCAAAGACTTAGCGTTTTTAATTCAATCAAAAGAGTTGCTGGAAACGCCAGATATCTCAATTAGTGAAATTTCTCTTGGTTCAACCATCGGTGGATCCGGCACCGTGTTATCCATAGATCGCTGTCAGGATAAGGGTCATATTTTCAAAGAATGCACCAAAATCGGCATTCTTAATGGGGACGGGATCAATTTCATACTGACCCCAACCATGAGTGTATCTGAATTGGCCAAACTGTCCGTTGGCGATTTGGCTAGTTTTGATCATTGTATTCTTACCGAGATTAACCAAAGCCGTGGGATCGCAGGGTACCAATTTGCAGATTATTTTGACGATTTAAGCAAAACCACTCAAGAAAGCATCGCGATTGGTATTGAAGCTGCTGAAAGCGAAGCCTCAGACGACATCAACAGCAGTTTGACAACCCTTGGGATTTCCTCCCTCAATCACGTGATCAAAAACATCAAAGTCATGCCTGATTATATCCCTGCGATTACGTGTGAAACGACCCAAGACAATTTGGCGTTTCTCACCCCGCCACCTGTAGATACCTCAACAGACGAAGCCGCCGCGCAATAAACGGCGTTGATATCTTGGTTATGCTGACTAAAGACAAAGTCTATCAGGACTAGTTCCGTAATTTAAACCCAAATACCCGAATAGCATCTTCAGGGGTTTGGATTTGTGCAAAAAGCGAAATCACTGGCAAGCTTGATCTAGGTTCAACTGACGCTACAATTCTGCCGCCACGTTTAAGAAAACGCTCCATAGGTGGTATTAAAGAAGAGTTAATGTCTGGATAGGCCATTAATTGAATGGACATAAGATCAAGTACCATATCTGAAATTTGGTTACGGTCCATCAGCATAGATTGCTCTGCTGCATTCATCACAAACCCCATTAGGCCCTGATCTTGGTACATCACCTCAATATAATTGATAAAAAAACCGCCCCCAAGTGATGACATCAACATAAGTGACTGAGTGGGATCTTCATCTTCAAAATTAAATTGATCAATCATATTGAAAGTTGTTTTAAGAATTTCAACATCAGAATAAATTTCCAATTCACCTAGACCAACCAATTCCAAATTGCTGCTAGTTTTTTGGTGATATCGATCACCTTTATTACGGTGATTGGTTATCGCATTAGCATTAATGGTAATATCCTGAAGCC
>JAQCJL010000094.1 GCA_027593125.1 Pseudomonadota bacterium
TGCGTTTCTTGACGCAAGATATCATGGTGATATGGCTTGGCTTGAACATACGCGTGATCGCCGTATTGCCCCAAAAGCCATGTGGGATCAGGCTAAATCAGCAATTGTTTTGGGCATGAATTATGCCCCTGATCATGACCCGATGGACAATCTCAAGGCACGCAGCCATGGTAATATTTCTGTATATGCAAGAGGCCGAGACTATCATGATATTATCAAAGGTAAGCTGAAACAATTGGCGGCAACCCTTAGCCGTGAGGCAGGGGTTGAAGTCAAAGTGTTTGTGGATACCGCGCCTTTGATGGAAAAGCCACTTGCTGCCAAAGCTGGGTTAGGGTGGCAAGGTAAACACACTAATCTGGTATCGCGAGAGTTTGGCTCATGGTTATTTATAGGTGTGATCCTCACAACCCTTGAATTGCCATTATCTGACTCATCAGCAGATCATTGCGGCAGTTGCCAGAAATGTCTGGATATTTGCCCAACAAAGGCTTTTCCAAAACCCTATCAACTTGATGCTAGGCGTTGTATTTCTTATCTGACCATTGAATATGATGGTCTTATCCCCCTGCCAATGCGTCAACCGATGGGCAACCGGATTTTTGGTTGTGATGATTGTCTGGCGGTGTGTCCTTGGAACCGGTTTGCCAAAGAGGCTAATGAGGCAAAATTAGCAGCAAGAGAAGCCCTAAGCCTGCCAGAACTTGATCGTCTCTTACGCTTAGATGATCGCTCTTTTCGGGAAATGTTTACCGCATCACCAGTGAAGCGAACAGGATATCACCGATTTATGCGTAATGTGTTGATTGCCGCAGGGAATAGTGGGGATGCTAGTTTCATTGAGACGATAATGCCGCATCTTGATGCTGAAGACAGCGTTATTCGCGGCACGGCGATATGGGCGCTGTCACAATTGCTAAACAGAGATGATTTTTTAACGCTAGCTGAAAAGGGACAAAAGCAGGAAAAGGATCAGGCCGTGCTTTTGGAATGGGACACAGGAATAAGCATTTGTATAGCCCCGGCAAAAATTAAATAGGTTGAGGTTAAAATAATGCCCCATTTGGTGATAAGGGTAAGTTCAAATTGATTAAGGGTTGCTAATGTTGCAAAGCCAATCCACAACAGCGTGATGGGGAACGTCACCAGACGCCATCGTTTTGTTCGTATCGGATGCACAAACCGAATAGGCAGAAACATCGCGATAGCCAGAACAATACAGATGATCATAATAATCCAGAAATTAGGCTGAATCGCAAACAGCACTAGCACCACCATATTCCAACAAGATGGAAAGCCAGAAAAGGATTTATCCTCAGTTTTCATGCGCGTATCAGCAAAATAGAGGGAACTGGCAAAGGTAATCACTAGGGTTGATACCCATCCTGTCCAACCACTAAGCAATCCGCTTTGAAACAAGGCAAAAGCAGGAATAAAAACATAAGTCAGATAATCGATAATCAAATCTAAAAGATTGCCGTCAATACGTTTTGCGTTATCCAAAACATCAAAACGGCGGGCTAATGGCCCATCAATACCATCAACAATTAAGGCCATCATCAGCCAAAAGAACATGGCATCCCAATCAGCTTTCGCTGCCTCAAGAATGGCCAGCATGGCAAGAATGGAACCAATCGCCGTGAATAAATGCACAGCATAGGCTCTAAGAGTAGAAGACACTAATATTTCTCCTGACCGGCAACCTTTATGAAAGGCAGTTGCAGATACCTTAGTTTAAAGTTTATCAAAACTCAAAGGATCTGGCTAAGAAATTCCTTAGTCCTAGGGTCCTTAGCCTTGGTAAAAAAGGTCTTGGGTGGCCCATGCTCAACAATAACACCATTATCGGTAAAATAGATATGATCCGCAACCTCACGGGCAAAGCCCATTTCATGCGTGACGAGGATACAGGTCATGCCTTCTTGCGCTAAGTCCTTTATGGTCACCAGAACCTCTTTGACAGTTTCTGGGTCGAGTGCTGCCGTGACCTCATCAAACAGCATTACATCCGGATTCATAGCAAGCGACCGTGCGATAGCAACGCGCTGCTGTTGGCCACCTGAAAGCTCACCCGGATAGGCGTTTTCTTTCCCTTCAAGGCGGACTTTCTGCATCAAGGCAAAGGCGCGCTTGCGAACCGTTTCCTTATCCTCATTCAGAACAAGGGTAGGGGCCATCATGATATTTTCAAGCGCCGTTTTATGAGGAAACAGATTATATTGCTGAAACACCATACCAACGCGTTTGCGCAATTCTAATTTTTGCAGTTTCGGGTCTGTGACATCAATACCGCACACATTAATTGAGCCGCCTTGAATATCATTCAGGGCATTGATGCAACGAATAAGGGTTGATTTTCCTGATCCTGATGGACCAATGATACAAATCACCTCGCCCTTGCGGACATCTATACTGACGCCTTTTAGCACTTCTAATTCCCCAAAAGATTTATGCACATCTTTAATGGATACGATCACCTCAGTGGATTTTGATGTCATAGTGGGGTCCTCTATATTTTGACCGCATAGCGGCGTTCAAGATACATGGTCATTCGAGCGATAGGGTAGCAATAGATAAAAAACAACCCAAGGGCAAAACTGTAAAACGGGACAAGCAGCTCAGGATGATTGTTCTCTGCTTCCATGGCTTGCCGTGAAAGCGTAATAATTTCTTCTACACCCAGCAAGGAACATAATGGTGTTGCCATCGTTAAAATAGCATACCAATTCATCCACGGTGGGATCATGCGCTTAAAGCATTGTGGCAGAATAATACGCCAAAGAATCTGCTGGCGACTAAAGGCTAGGCTTTCTGCGGCTTCCCATTGGGCTGTTGGCACAGACATAATAGCACCGCGAACAATTTCGGAAATATTAGCCATGATAGGTAAGGAAAGTCCAATGACTGCCTTCATCCAATCTGGGATCATAATGATGACGCCAAACACGGTAATCTCAAACGGGAACGCTAATAACACAATGAACAGCAAGACCAACCATGGCGAATTGCGAAACAATTGGGTAATAAACCAACTGATTTTGCGTGTGACCGATATCTTTGAGATTTGGCCAAGGCCAAGAACAATCCCTGCCGCTGTTCCGATCAGCATGGCAAAGAGCGAGATAATCACATTAAAAAGAAAACCAGATTTCAACAGAAACGGTATCCAATGCCAAAGCGTACCAAAAGCATCAATAATAGTGTAATTGCCGGCGGCATGGCTGGCAAAAGGCCAAAGCATCAACGGCAGAAATAACAGTAATCCTGTCCATGGTGAAAATCCAGCCAGCCACGCGCTGGTATGAAGCTGAGGTGAAGACCTGGGCAGAAACGGCTTAAGGACAGGCAAATCCGTGGTTGATAATTCTGATATTCCGGGAATTCTAGTGGCCATAACCGGGTATCCTTAATTTTCTTTCCCAACGGTTCATGCTCATCACCAGAACCCCAACCAAAAGAATGTAGACCACAAAAACCAACAGCATGGTCGGATATTGCGCTGATGGATAATCATTCCAAATGGTAACGGATTGATAAAGCAATTCGGGAACGGCGATGCCATAAGCCTGGGTTGTTGTTTTCATCAAATTGATAAGATTGTTATTCAATGAAGGCAATGAAACCCGAATGGCTAATGGAAAGACCACATAGCGAAAGGTTTGAAATCTTGAGAAACCAAGAGATTCAGCTGCTTCTTTGGTGCTGTCCGCAACGGCTTCAATGCCTGCGCGGAAAATCTCTACATTAAAAGCACCAGCAAAAAACGAAAGTGAAATAATGGCCCATCCAACATTTGAAATGATAGGAATTTCCAGCCAGCCATCAGGGCTGTAGGTCGGGGTGAATTGCCCTAACGCAAAATAGAAAAATAGCAATTGCACATATGGCGGTGTATTGCGGAAAAATTGAATATACCCCTGCACAAGCGAACGGATAATGACATTTTTGCTGCCTTGAGCAAAAGCCCCGACAATCCCAATTACTACCGATAAAATGAGACAGTAAAACGATAGTTTAATGGTCATCCATATGCCGGATAGAATTTTGCCCTGTTGCAAAGGCTCATACATCCAGATGAAATTCCATCTAGGGTAGTCTTCAGCTATTTGTCTGAAAAAATCAGCAATGATATCCATGCGTCAACCACGAGTTCCAAAAATATAAATCCCGCCATGTTTCCATGACGGGATTATGAAATTAGCCATAGGCTTTATTCAGCCAGCCAATCGTTGTATTGGGCCTGCTTATCCTGAAGATACTTTGTTGGCTTAATGCCCCATTTCTTTTCAAGTTCAACCAAGGTGCCATCCTGGTGCCACTGGTACTGCATACCGGACATAAAACGGCCAAAGACACAATTCTGTTCAGCTTTTGGAACAGCTAGCGCCCATGGGTTGTCATCTTCGGAGTTTAGTGGCATTTCAAAATCATCCCACTCACCAGAGCTTAGATCAGAGCCGATAGAACTGTCGTCATAAACCCAAGCGATACATTTTTTGTCACGCAGAGCTTGCTTGGCTTCAGCATTGCCAGTGAAGGCAATGATTTGAGCGCCATAACGCTGTTCAACAATCTGGTTGTAGAAAGCGCCTTGTTTGCCGCAAACAGGCTTACCGCGAAGGTCTTCCCAGCTTGTCAGACCCAAAGCCTTGGGTGACATCACATTTGTCCCAGAAGTGTAATAATTTGGGCCAACGATGCCAACGATTTCACGTCTGTCTTTACGATCAGACATGGTTGCAATCATCAGATCAATTTTGCCCTGTTCCAGAAATTGCATCCGATTTGATGACTGAACTGCCACCAATTCAATATCAACACCCATTGTATCAGCAACATTCTTGGCCATGTCGATTTCCATGCCAATAATCTCACCATCAGTATTCCGGAAGCCCCAAGGCTTGTAATCCGCTTTCACACCGACAACAAGTTTGCCACGAGACATAACCTTGTTCCATGTATCGTTTGAACACTGTTCAGCGGTAGCCACCATTGGTGCCATCGCAAAGCTAGCGGCAACAGCGCCAGCTAGAATCTTTTTAATCATTAAATCCTCCTTAAAAAATAAAAGTTACGTTTATAAGCTAGAAAAAGATTAGCAAAAACATAACATTTATTCATTTTGTAATCTTAGGCTCTTTTTGGCAACACTTAAAAAGTAATATTTTATAAGAATATGATTTGACTAAATGAAATCCTCCTTAGAAGAATGAGGTTTGTTAATATTTGTTTGATCAAGAATTAAAACCATCATGCCACATTCCGATTCTAATTTTACCGAAGATTTGACAACATTGCCATCACAGGCAGATGTCGTTGTGATTGGTGGAGGGGTGATGGGGTGTTCCACCCTTTATCATCTTGCCAAAGAAGGGGTTGGCAATGCTGTTTTGTTGGAACGCAATAAGCTGACTTCTGGGACAACTTGGCATTCTGCCGCACAGGTGCGCGCCTTGCGATCAACCCAAAATCTAACCAATTTGATTAAGTATTCCATTTCTCTTTATCAAGCGTTGGAAGAAGAAACAGGTCAAAACGTAGGGTGGATTAACAAAGGATCATTATCCATTGCGACAAATCCAGACAGATTAACGCATATTCGCCGACAAGAAGCCCTAGCCGGATTATATGGGGTTGAAGCTGTTTCAGTATCAACAGAAGAAGCCAAAGACCGTTGGCCATTGATGCATAGTGACGATGTGATTGGTGCAGTCTGGTCACCAGATGATGGACGAGTAAGCCCTTCGGATTTATGCGCGGCTCTGATCAAGGGCGCTCGAAAAAGAGGCGCAAGTATTTTTGAAGATACCGGTGTGACGGGCATCATCACCGAAGGTAATAAGATCAAAGGTGTTGAAACGTCGCGTGGGGTGATTGCGACAAAACACATTGCTTTATGCACAGGATTATGGAGCCGTCAGGCCGCGCAAATGGCCGGTGTTGAGGTGCCGGTCTGGCCATGTGAGCATTTTTATCTCTTAACACGCCCGATTGATGGTATTTTTGGCAATATGCCAACCTTATCGGATCATGATCGGCATTTATATATTCGTGATGACTCAGGCGGATTGTTAGTCGGTTGTTTTGAGCCGATGGGCAAACCCATTGATCCTGACCGATTAGGATCAGATTTTTCCTTTCAATTGTTGCCAGAAGACTGGGATCATTTTGAACCGATGCTTAAACATGCCTTACATCGTCTACCTGTTTTGCAAGACGCTGAAGTTAAAATGCTCTTAAATGGGCCTGAAAGCTTTACCCCTGATGGCAGTTTCCTCTTGGGGGAGTCTGCGGAAACCCAAGGGTTTTATCTGGGTTGCGGTATGAACTCGGTTGGTGTTGCTACAGGTGGTGGGGCAGGCTGGGCGCTGGCGCATAATATCGTTCATGGAGCGCCGCCAATGGATTTACATGAAGCTGACCCCAAACGCTTTGATCCGTCATGGTCAGATGTGGCGGCGTTGTCTGCGCGCGTGCCAGAAGTGCTGGGCAAGCATTATGAGATTACTTATCCCGGACGCCAGTGGGCAACATCGCGCGGGTTACGACACCTGCCTTTACATCAGGCTTGGCAAACAGAAAACGCATATTTTGGTCAGGCCTATGGTTATGAAAGGCCGCTATATTTTGATGCAAAGCAAACCCCAACATTGACATTTGATCAACCCGATTGGTTTGATCAGGTGGGCCGTGAAGTTAATCATGTCTCAAAAGGTATAGGCGTCACAGATTTATCTAGTTTTGGTAAAATCGATGTTACCGGCAAAGATGCCTTAACCGCGCTAGAATGGATAATGAGCAATCGCATCGATCGTCCGGTGGGATCAGTCATTTATTCGCTCATGCTCAGTGAAAAGGGCTGCATTTTGAGCGATCTGAC
>JAQCJL010000095.1 GCA_027593125.1 Pseudomonadota bacterium
AAAAGCTCGCCGGTACAGATAGCCCGGCGTGGAGCGGTATATTGCCCATCCCACTCGATATGTCAAACACAAAAACGAAAAAAACTGTAAAAAAATTAATCCGGGGGAATTCCCGCAGTTTTAAGCAATTTTCGACTAGTGTTTGTCGAGAAAACAGTTGTTTTATTATTCTTAATAGATCAACTATTTTTCATATTCATAATATATATAAGTATGACCGGCTCAGCAATGTGTTTCATCGCCATTTTCAATACGAATCAAAAAATATTTGTAAAAACGCTTCAAAACCAGTATGTTGCCCTCTGAAGTTTAGTTTTTGATGGATTTACACCGAACAAATCACCAAAAACTAGGTAAGAATCGAAAGGCAAGTGAATGAAACGGGTGTTATTTTGCAACTTAACGAACATCTATCGTGTTGCGCTCACATATTTCACCATATTTGCTGCGATTCTATCGCTTGGATTAGCGGTTACTAAGGCTGAGGTAAAAAAAATCAGCCCTCCTCTTAGTGTTGAGGATGGCCCACCGATTATCCGCACAAGTTATGGAATCGTTTTACCACAGCCGCGCCCTGATCCGCGCAGTGTTTTCCCTGAAACGGAACCGTCTTTACGGATTTTTTTAGAAGTCCAAACTGGCATTGCCATTGATACAGACGAAACACTCTATCAATTGAAATCAGGTGAAGGCCTTTCTAACCTTCTTAATCGCGCTGGATTTTCAGGTCAGATGCGTGAAAACGCCATTAAAACGATCAAAGAGCATCGCTCGCTTCGCAATCTGCCCATTGGTTTTCCTGTTTATGCTATCGCCCCAACCGAGACCACACCAGGCGGCATTCGACTTTCCCTTAATGATGAGCAGGATTTGAGCCTTTATTATCATAGAGATGATGAAGAATGGCGATCTTTGCGCAGTTATCGGCCCTATGAATATTTCCTGACCTTTGTTTCAGGGGAAATTGATCAGTCGCTTTATGTCTCTGGCACAAATGCTGGTATGACCGATGCCATGTTCAATGAGTTTATTCAGATCATGAGTTTTTCAGTTGATTTTCAGCGGCAGATACGATCAGGGGATAAGTTTGAGGCCCTAGTTGAGTTCCGCCGCGATATGGTTACCGAAAAAGTGATCCCTGGTGGAGACATCTATTTTCTATCAATGACACTATCAGGTGAGCGCATTGAATATTATCGCCATGAAAATATAGAGGGCAGGGTAGGTTACTATGATAGAAACGGGGCATCTGCTTATCGCACTCTGATGCGAACCCCAATCAATGGCGCGCGCCTATCTTCGGGCTTCGGCAATCGTAAGCATCCTGTTCTAGGATATACAAAAGCCCATCGCGGCATTGATTTTTCTGCCCCTACCGGCACACCTATTATGGCTGCGGGTGATGGGGTTGTGGAATATGCTGGATGGAACGGCAGTTATGGGCGCTATATTCGCATTGCTCATAATGGCACCTATAAAACCGCCTATGCACACATGTCCAGAATCAGCAGAGATGTCCGCAAAGGTGACCGTGTGCAACAGGGTGACATTATTGGTTATGTTGGCTCAAGTGGGCGTTCCACTGGGCCACATCTGCATTATGAGATTCTGGCAAACGGCAGACAGGTCAATCCATTGACCATAGCATTACCTTCGGGGGAAGGCCTTAATGATGAGGAAATGGAACGCTTAGCCAACAATATTGACAAAGTGACCGAAGAGTTGCTGTCACGTGGTGCTGTGCTTTACGCTGAGAAGAAGTAACCCAAGCGATCCTAATAATTTTTAAATATGCATAAAGGCAGATGGCTGATCAGCGGATCAATTGATTAAGCTAGATGGCAACCCTATATCTTCGGCATCATCTTCGGCATCCTTAACGGACAGATCTTCAGATTTCGTGGCTGATTGTCTTGGCCGCCCATTTCCATTGCCCTTACCAGCGCTTTGTCTAGGGCTTTTGGATGGGGTCACTGCCTCATTTTCATCATCGCCATCCGACGCACTGGACAAATCATCGCGAGACGCCGGTGAGGTATCATCGCCTGAATCATGATCAGAACCATTAGTTGGAGCAGAGTTATTACTTTGCTGTGGCGGGCGGCGATCTTCTTGATTAGCGATGATAGTGCTATGGACGCGGAAATAGTGATCCGCATATTGATAATAGGCTTCGGCTGATATGCGTTCCCCTGCGGCTGCGGATTCATTGCCAAGAGAAGTATATTTCTCATGCAACTGTTGCGCATTGCCACGAAGGCGAACATCAGGGCCATTAGAATCAAGAGTGGTGTTGCGATTGATTTGGCCAAAGTTATTGCTTCTGCGGCCACCGCGACCACGCTGACGCGTGTTCTTTCCAGACTGTCTCATTAAAAAATTACCTAAATGATTAAACCTTCACCGACGAGAAGGCGGATACGCCAAATCAGTTATTCGGGAATTAAGGGGTTATAGTTAACCACTTGCAAGACCATAACTTATCCCTCTATCTGTGATCAAGCATAATTTTCTATTTGTTGTGGTTATTTATTTCCATGACGCGCAATATTCCTGCCAAATCTCTCCAAACCTCTCCAACAGATAGCCCATGCGCATCGGCAAGCGCGGCAATATCATGTTCCTGCCCCTGTCCTATTTCTAGTAACGCCGTCCCCCCTGGGGATAGCCTTTGGCCTATCCGCGGCATCAATTCACGCCACGCCGTCAATCCATCTGCCCCCCCATCCAATGCTAAGATCGGATCAAAACAACGCACTTCTCGGGATAAGCTTTCAATCTCTAGCGACGGGATATAAGGGGGATTGGCAAGAATGAGATCCGCTTTATCGTCACTGGTCAGCGCATCACACCAATTAGAAACCAGCAATTTAACGCGGTTATCAAGCTGATGGTATCGGGCATTGGATTGCGCCACAGCGATGGCCTCTGCTTGCTGGTCAACGCCTGTGCCTTTGGCCTTAGGGCTTTCCGACAGCACAGCCAACAAAAGGCAACCTGATCCTGTGCCATAATCAAGAATGTTAAGAGGCTGATTTGATTTCTGGCGGCATTTTTCTATCGCCGCGCTAACTAAGGTTTCGCTATCAGGGCGTGGGTCGAGACAGGCTGGGCCAAGGGCAAAGCGCATCGACCAAAACTCACGCCATCCCCGAATGCGCGATACGGGCTCCCCTGCTTCGCGCCTTGCCATAAACACATCAAGCTTCGCCATGGCCTCATCATCAAGGTCAAAGTCTTCATGTCCATAAACCGGACGATCCAGCCCCAAGGCAAGCCCCATCAACACCCTTGCGTCAAGCATAGGGGTTTCAGCCCCTGATGCTTCTAGTCGCTGTGCCAGCGTAGCCATCACCTTTGCCAGCAATAGATCAACCACCAGCCGCTAACGCCGCGGCCTGATCCTCAGAGATAAGGGCGTTAACCATTTCATCTAGTGCTTCGCCAGCCAGAATCTTATCCAATTTATAAAGGGTGAGATTAATCCGGTGATCTGTCACACGGCCTTGCGGAAAATTGTAGGTGCGTATCCGCTCTGAGCGATCACCAGAGCCAACTTGACCTTTACGAGACGCCGCGCGTTCAGCCTCAGCTTTAGCGCGTTCTGCGTCATAAATCCGCGCCCTTAGAATTTTCATCGCCTTAGCTCGGTTCTTGTGCTGGGATTTTTCATCCTGTTGGCTAACCACAATCCCTGTAGGAATATGGGTAATCCGTACGGCAGAATCCGTTGTATTCACCGATTGTCCACCGGGACCTGATGAGCGAAACACATCTACCCTCAGGTCTGCTTCATTGATGGTGATATCAACGTCTTCTACTTCTGGCAGAACAGCAACGGTCGCGGCTGAGGTATGAATGCGCCCCCCTGCCTCAGTTTCTGGCACTCGCTGAACTCGGTGAACACCAGATTCAAATTTCAGACCCGCAAACACATTTGTCCCTGTGATGCTTGCCGAAGCCTCTTTATAGCCGCCAATCCCCGTTTCTGAGATTTCCATCACCTCAAACCGCCAGCCCTGATTTGCGGCAAAACGCTGATACATTCCGAACAGATCAGCAGCAAACAAGGCTGCTTCATCGCCCCCAGTACCTGCCCGAACCTCCAGAATTGCGTTTCTTTCATCATCTTTATCCTTTGGCAAAAGCATAATTTTCAGATGGTGTTCAGCCTCTTCTCGCGCCTTACCAAGGGATGCCATCTCATCTTCTGCCATGGCGACCATTTCCTTATCGCCATCAGCTTCATTCAGCAAAGCTTCTGCTGAAGCCAGATCATTGATAATTGTCTGAACTTTTTCAGCTTGCTCTGCCACGGGCCGAATATCTGACAGCTCTTTTGCCAATGCCGTCATCTCATCGCTAGGCATATTGGCAGAATTGTTTAGGCGATCTTCAATTTCTCGGCGGCGATCCAGAAGCCGTACCAGATTATCCTGAATGCTCATCGCTTATTGTTCCTTATGTTGAGCAAGCAGATGAGCAACAAGATCGACTAGCGCAACCTCTGTCTGTGCGCCATCGACCATGCTTCTTAAAATCGCAACTCCGCGTGCCGCCTCATCATCACCCAGAATAACCACTTGTTGCGCCTCTATCCGATCAGCACGCTTCATTTGCTTGCCCAAATGAGGGGCGTAACCTGTCTCAACACGCAAACCTTGTTGCCGCAACGAAACCGCCAGAGTAAACAATCTGGCCATATGATCATCAGACATTCCGATCATCATCACATTTACCGCTTGTTGCGGCGGAACATCCGCTAACATGGCAAGGCGTTCAATCCCTGCTGCCCAACCAACCCCTGAAACATCGCCGCCGCCAAGCATCGCCGCAAGCCCATCATACCGACCCCCTGCCATGACAGTTCCTTGGGCGCCTAGAGCATCAGTGATAAACTCAAATGTAGTGTGGCCATAATAATCAAGCCCACGCACCAGACGTGGGTTAATAATCGCGGGTATTTCTGCCGCATCAAGATAGCGTCTGACAGCGTCAAAATGCGCTTTGGAGTCAGCATTGAGGTAGTGATCTAAACGCGGCGCATCGACAAGTAAGGCAATATCACCTTCGTCTTTGCTATCTAATATGCGCAATGGGTTAAGATCAAGCCGCCTCTGGCTGTCTTCGGATAATTGCCCCCTAAAGGCAGAAAGATATTCCACTAAGGCTTGGCGGTAGGCCAGACGACTTTCTGTGTCACCAAGGGTATTGATATTAAGGATGCATTTATCTGCCACCCCTAATCTTGAAAGGATCATATGCCCCATTGTAATGACTTCGGCATCGCCAACCGCACCAGGGACACCAAGCAATTCAACACCAATCTGATGAAATTGACGCATTCTTCCCTTTTGGGGACGCTCATAACGAAACATAGGCCCAGCATAGAAAAACTTTTGCGGCAAAGTCTGGGTCAAACCTGCACTGATTAATGCCCTCACTACACCTGCTGTTCCTTCGGGGCGTAGGGTTAAGGCCTCACCCCCCCGATCGGTAAAGGAATAGGTTTCCTTTGAGACCACATCACTTGTTTCCCCCAACGGACGGGCAAATACCTCAGTGAACTCAAAGATCGGGGTTGCCATTTCTTCAAAGCCAAAGCTGAGACTAATGGTCTTGGCAGTATTGATAACATGACGATGCCCAGCCATATCCTGCGGCAGCAAATCGGATGTTCCACGCGGTGATTGTAATTTTGCCATGCCCCCGGGCCTCTCTTAGCTTTTCTTATCTTGTTCTTGGCGTTGCTTTAGCAGAAGCTCGGCACGTTCTTCAACTAATGATACGACATGATCCACAAGATCAGCATTTTGGAGCCTATGATTAGCAACACCAGAAATATAAATCTGATGCGTATCTTTGCCGCCGCCAGTAAGCCCAATATCAGTCATCCGTGCTTCACCCGGGCCATTCACGACACAGCCAATGATGGAAACGGTGATCGGTTCATTGATATGTTCAAGCCGATCTTCAATTTGGCGAACGCTTTCAATCACATCAAATTGCTGTCGCGAACAGGACGGACAAGAGATAACCGTCACACCGCGATGCCTCAAGCCTAGGGACTTGAGCAACTCAAAGCCAACCTTAACCTCTTCAACCGGGTCTGCGGAAAGCGACACCCGCAACGTGTCACCAATTCCAGCCCAAAGCAAATTGCCCAGACCAATGGCTGATTTTACCGTCCCCGACCGCAAGCCCCCGGCCTCTGTGATACCAATATGAAGGGGACAGTCTATGGCATCAGCCAAGCCATGATAGGCGGCCACAGCAAGAAAAACATCGGATGCTTTAACGGAAATCTTAAACTCGTGAAAATCATGTTCTTGTAACAGACTGGCATGATAAAGCGCAGATTCCACCAATGCATCTGGGCAAGGCTCACCATATTTTTCGAGCAAATTCCTCTCTAATGAGCCGCCATTTACCCCAATGCGCATAGAACAGCCATGATCACGAGCCGCACGCACCACTTCAGATACCCGATCTGCTGATCCGATATTCCCCGGGTTTATTCTGAGACACGCGGCCCCTGCCTCTGCTGCTTCAATCGCACGGCGATAATGAAAATGAATATCCGCGATGATCGGAACTGGGCTTTCTTTGGTGATGGCTTTAAGCGCGGCGGTGCTATCCTCATCCGGACAGGATACTCTTACCAGATCTGCCCCAGCATCTGCTGCCCTTTGGATTTGCTTAAGCGTTGCTGCCACATCCGCGGTAGATGTGTTGGTCATC
>JAQCJL010000096.1 GCA_027593125.1 Pseudomonadota bacterium
GTCCACCACAGTAGGGATGCCATGCTGGGATAAGCGCTTGCTATCACCAATGCCTGAGCGTTCTAAAATCAAAGGAGAAGCCACCGCACCTGCGGCAAGAATAATCTCAACATTAGCAGAGACCTTGTGCTCTTTGCCGCGCCAGAAATAGGATACTGCCTTAGCCCGGCCATCTTGAAAATGCAGACGGTCAACCAAAGCATGAGTGCGAAGCGTAATATTACCTCGCCGCAACGCTGGTTTCAGAAACGCACGAGATGAGGCATTGCGCCTACCGCCATGGGTATTAATGCGATAGATGCTAGCCCCAGCAAAAGGCGACTGGTTGTAATTATCTTGCTGTGGGATACCCAACTCATCTGCGGCCTTAAAAAAATGTCGATTTGCGGGATGAATCTGATCGGAAACATCTTGAACGGTCATCGGACCATCGCCTGTTTTCTGTCCGTTTGGTTTAATCTGGGTTTCCATTGCCTGAAAGATATGTTCAACCTTATCCCATCCCCATCCTTCTGCACCTGCGGCCACCCAATCATCAAAATCATTAGGCAGACCGCGCGCATAAACCATAGCATTAATTGCACCTGATCCCCCGATGACCTTACCGCGAGGCCAGTAGCTAACCCGATGATTAAGCCCTGCTTCGGGTTCGGTTTCAAACATCCAATTAACACCGCGATGATAAAACGTTTTGCCGTAACCAATGGGCAGATGCAACCAAGGGGAGCGATCAGGGCCACCAGCCTCAAGCAACAGAATATTTTTCCGCTTATCCTCAGCCAAACGCCCTGCCAGCACACAGCCAGCAGACCCGGCGCCAATAATCACCGTATCAAATACTTCCATCAACGCACTCTACTTATTAAAAACATTCATAAATATTTGTTCAGACAACAAAATGATTTGTCATGAACAAAGATTTACCACACTAGGTAAACTGTAAGCATAGTTTAATCGTTTCCGCAATCTATTGCAGGACGAAACAACAGGCCACGCATTGACAAATTCACCAGAAAGGCGCATGGAGAAGCCAGCGTTATGGTGCCTGAGTAGGTTGATCCATGACCGAGCGACAGCCAAAGAGCTAGAAATTAAAATCCATGACTCCTTCTTTATCCGCCTCAGCCGACCCTTCACGTGAAGGTGGCGAGCCTTTATCCAACGATAGCAATATAGACCTTTTTTCCAGTTTTGATCTGGATGATCTGTTGATGGAGGCGTTGAAGCGAGAAGGCTTAACAACCCCAACACCTATTCAGTCCATGGCAATTCCAGAGTTGCTGCAAGGCCGCGATTTGGTCGGCTTGGCGCAAACGGGAACAGGCAAGACAGCAGCGTTCTTATTGCCATTGTTAACCCATTTAAACAGAGGCCAGCCAACACGCCCCGGTGGATCTCCCCGGGCTTTGATCCTTGCGCCTACCCGTGAATTGGCTATCCAGATCAAAGAAAATATCCGTAAGCTGGCCGCAGATATGAATCTTCGTCATATGACAGTTTTTGGCGGTGCCCGTTATGATGAGCAAATCAGAGGCTTAAACAAAGGCGCAGATATTGTTGTCGCCACCCCCGGGCGGCTAGAAGACTTGGTCAAGCGCGGGGTGTTCAGGTTTGATAGCATCAGTCATTTTATTCTTGATGAAGCTGATCATATGCTTGATTTGGGTTTTTATCCGGCCATTAAGCGGATATCCTCAGCTTTACCGCGCCCACGCCAAACTATGCTGTTTTCTGCGACAATGCCGCCAGAAATTCGCAAGCTAACCGCAGAGTTTTTGACGAACCCTGTGGAAATAAAGGCCCCGCAAGGCGGAAATATTGCCGAGAAAATTAATCAGCGCGTCATGCTTATGCCTGAAAACGATAAGCGTGAGGCCTTAACTGCGCTATTGGATGAAAGACCGGATGAACAAGTGTTGGTCTTTATCCGGACCAAACGCAGAGCTGATACCCTAGCACGAGCAATGGCAAAACAAGGCTATGCGATTGATGCCCTGCATGGAGACATGAATCAGCGCCTGCGCCAGAAAGTGCTAAATAAGTTTCGTCGAGGAGAATTAAAAGCCTTGATCGCAACCGATGTGGCGGCTCGAGGAATTGATGTTGCTGGTATTGGGCTTGTTGTTAATTTTGATCTGACCGATACCCCAGAAGCCTATGTGCACCGCATCGGAAGAACAGGCCGCGCTGGACTGACCGGATTAGCGGTATCATTTTGCGCCCCGGATGAAGAGCGTAAATTGCCCCCTATTGTGGGGATAGCGGGTGGCAAGCTGATCATCACAGATTCGAATGGGCAACTGGTTGCTGATCTTCCCTCACCTTCACGCGGCAAGCGCCTAGGCGGTCGCGGTGGTAAAGGGATGGGACGTGGACGCCCCCCCAAACAGATGAGAGATCAAAGTGCTTCACGCAACGAAAGAGGCCGGTCTGAAAAACCCCGTTCAAGTTGGTCTAAATCCGATAAGCCAAAATCCTATAAGCCATGGGCCGAAGCATCTGATCATGATGATAGCACAAAGCCCAGTGTGCGGGTCAAACCTAAGCCTAAGCCAAAATATAGTGCAAAACCGACATCAAAATCTGATGCATACGGCAAGCCAGACCCCACAAATAAATCCAAGTTCAAGAAAAGCACCAAGCCTAGCAAAGGGCCTTTTGGTGAAGCAAAATCCAACACTAAACCCAGCGCTAAATCTGGTGACAAAAAAGAGTATGGCAAGCCTGACTGGGCGAAGCCTAAATCAGCGAAATCTGGCGACAGAACAGATCGTGGCAAGCCTGACTGGGCGAAGCCTAACACAGCGAAATCTGGCAAACCTAAAAAGCATGCTGCCCCTGGCGGCAAGCCGAAAGCTGGTAACGGAAAGCCCAAAAGCGGCAAGGCTGGCGGATATGGCAGGCTAAAACGGTCAGCCCTAGACCGCCCAGTTTAAGATCAGCCCGTTTTAATCTTGGCATGCTGTCTGGCGATAATGCCCATTGACGCGGCAACCAGCCGTGACACTGTTAATCCGCCAAGACCATCGACATCAACCTCTGGCATGATCTCAACAAAATCCATAGCACAAAGTTTTGCTTTGCTAGCCGCGCCCGAAATCAGATCAAGAGCTTGATAGTAACTCAATCCACCGGGGGCACGGCCAATCGTGTTTGGGGCAATCGCAGGGTCAAGCGCATCAATATCAAAACAAATGATGAGATGCGTGTTGGCGCTGATTTGTTTTAACACCGGCTCAATTCCCTCTTTATGAATCTGCCGGGCATCAAAAAACTTAACCCCCCAATTCACTGCATCTTCATAATCATTGGTATGAGCAGAGCCAATTCCCCTCGCCCCAACCTGAATAATATTTTTAATATGTGCCATTTCAGAGGCGCGGCGCATCGTTGATGAAAGCCCAAAACGTTCCCCCATATGTTCCTTGCGCCAATCGATATGTGCGTCAATCTGAAGAATAGTGAAATCATCACCGACTTCTGCCATAGCTTCGATCATCGGAATAGGAACTGAATCGTCACCGCCGATCACTATCGGCACCACCCCATTTTTGGCAATCTTTGCCACAGCGTCACGGATTATTGTCCGGTTTTTGGCAAAATCCTTTTCGTCCCATTCTAAATCACCACAATCGACAGCGCGCTCCGTCCCTTGGGGAAAGGTCGGACCGCCAAGATCAAAATTGTGCCGTTCTATGTTAGCAGTCAGAGCGGCAATCGCTTCTCTTAACGACTTTGGTCCGTTCTTGGCATAAGCGCCAACAGAACCATAAGGCGTTGCGCAAGGCACACCGATAAACGCTGATGAAGCCTGAATACGGGAAAAGTCTTTGCATTGATCGAGGCCTAAAAAGGTATCTGATGATGTAGCCCCAAATAAGGCGGCTAAATCTGGTTTTCCTGACATCCCTCTATTCTCCTGACTTTCACAATCGCTTTGATCTTGGGTTAAGTATTGCCCCTTAACCGACAATACTCTCTTGTAATAAGGGGCAGGTTTTTGCCTCACCCTGCCATTTGACATGGCCAGATTCCAGCCAAATTGCTTTATCTGCAAACCCCAACGAGGTGTCCGAGTTTTGATCAACCAAAATGATAGCAATCTGCCTTTCGCGTAACCGTTCCAGCACGTCATAACATTCATGAATAACCCGCGGCATCAAGCCTAGTGAGATTTCATCAATCAGCATAACTTTAGGGTTAAGCATAATTGCCCGACCAAAAGCCAGCATTTGCTGTTCACCGCCAGATAATGATCCGGCTAGCTGATTGGCGCGTTCATAGAGGCGCGGGAAAATATCATAGACGCCATCTAGCCTTTCTTTTTCAGACTGCCGCGGCAGAACATAACCGCCTGTGATCAGATTCTCTTTGACAGTCAAATCTGGAAAAACTCGGCGGCCTTCGGGAACTAAACCGATGCCGCGCACCGCCCGCTCATGCAAAGCGATTTGGGTGATATCTTCGCCTTCAAGATAGATCTGACCCTGTTCAGGGATAACATGCCCAGCAATTGACATCACCAAGGTAGATTTCCCTGCCCCATTCGTCCCAACTAAGGCCAGCACCTCACCGCCGTTTAAGGTAAAATCAACCCCATGCAACGCGGTAACAGGCCCGTATCGGCTGATGATATTGCGAACCTCAAGCATCAATCCGTTTTCCCCAAATACGCCATCTGAACCTCACGCTTGGCAAGCACCTCATCAGTGTTGCCAAAGGCAAGGGGGCGGCCATTATTCTGCACATAGAGGATTTTGCAAATCCGCCGAACTTGCGCCAAATTATGTTCAATCAGAATGACACTGCGCCCTTGCCGCGGCAGACCCATGATAAGGTCTGCCATTTCCTCGCTTTCCTTTTTGCTGAGTCCAGCCAAAGGTTCATCCAGCAAAAGCACTTTGGGTTGGCGTGCTAATGCCCTAGCCACCTCAAGTCTCTTTAGATAACCAAGAGGCAATTCAGATGGGTATTTATGGATCACCTCTGCCAATCCCACTTCGCTCAGCAATGCGCTTGCTACATCCTGTTCCTTTTGGCGTGAGCGGTGCCATATTGCCTTAATCGGGGAGAGCAATTTGCCCCCGCCTGCGGCTAGCGCCACATTATCAAGAAGCGTCATATCTTTGAGCGGTTTAATAATTTGCTGAGCCAGCGCCATCCCAAGATTGATCCGGTCCACAATGCGGCGTTTGGAAATATCTTGTCCGTCCAGAATAATGCGCCCCTTAGCCGGCGTTAACATGCCAATAATTGCACGCATCAATGTGGTTTTGCCAGCGCCATTAGGGCCAATAAACCCCAACAGCTCATTATCACCAAGCATCAATTCTGCCCCATCTACCGCATTGAGACCGCCAAAGGTTACGGTCACATCCTTCACCTCTAGCAAAGGCGCATGATCAAACTGGGATAGCGGCTTTGTGGCGAGAGTCATGATTTGCCCCTTTTTTGGCGGAACCGCTTTGCCAAACCGCCCAGACCTTCGGGCAGAAACCGCATGGCAAAGAACAAAAGCAATCCATAAACCAGCAATTTGTAGTCATCAATTACCTGAAAAAATTGTGGCATCACTGACAATAGGGCGGCCGCAATCGTCACCCCCCAGATGGAGCCAATGCCCCCCACAATAACCATGGAAAGCACAGTGACTGATTCTACAAAACCGAAACTGTCAGGGCCAATAAAGCGCACTTGGTGGGCATAAAGTGCCCCGGCAAGACCAGCGCCTGCGGTGCCAAGGATAAAGGCAAACAGCTTAAACCGGCGCACATCTATGCCCAAGACGCTGGCGGTATCTTCGTCTTCGGCAATCGATTCAAAGACAAACCCCATCCACGACCGTTTCACATAAATCATAATCATGATGAAGAGGATGGTCAGACCTAATGCCATCAACAATAAGCCCACACGGCCGCCATCAGGGGCAGGAATACCAGACACCCCCATTTCCCCGCCAAGCATATCCTGTTTGCGGATAATGCCAGTAAACAAAAAGGATACGCCCATCGTTGTAATCGCCAGAAAATCATGGCGCACCCTTAACGACGCTGTGCCAACAATCATGCCAATCATGCCAGCAATAACCATGGCAGGGATAAAAGTTGCCATAAGTGGCCAGCCAGATTTAGTCAGCATAGCGCTGGTGTAAGCCCCAATGCCTAAGAACGCCGCATGACCCAGACTTACTTGACCACAAAACCCTGTGATCAGGTTAAGCGACTGGGCAAACAGAATGGCAATCAGCATATTTGTCAGAACAATCATTTCATAAGCCATGTGATTATCCTTTTGTAAAAATGCCTTTGGGACGGATCATCAGCACCAGAATAAGAAAAGCAAAAGCGATCGAATCCCTGTCTAAGATGTCATCCAGATAAATCGTACCAAAGGTTTCAATTACCCCTAGCAACAAAGACGCAATTAATGCACCGCGAACACTGCCAAGACCACCAAGCACGATAATCGCAAGCGCCTTATAGGACGGCACCGCACCCATTGTTGGTTCAACCAAATTGTTTAGTAGCGACACCATAACGCCAGCGGCAGCAGCAAAGGCCGACCCAATAAAAAAGATAGCATAGCGAATTGTTTCTACATTAACGCCACTGCTCATCGCCATTCCCGGGTCAACCACGCTGGCGCGTGCGGCGATACCAAGGCGCGTTCGC
>JAQCJL010000097.1 GCA_027593125.1 Pseudomonadota bacterium
GTCTATCATTATATCACCGATCATGGGTTTGAAGTTCCTGTCTTTGGCTCATTTAATGAGGATCAAGACCCAGTAGTGGCAAGCATAGATGCAGAAAGTCTGACCCAAGCCATTGAAACGATTAAGCATAAAGCGCAAAAAGATGGGCAAGACATTGATATGGTTTTTGTCTCTTGCACGTCTATTCGGCTTGCTGAAAATGTCGCCAAGATTGAGGCTGATATCGGTTTGCCCGTGACCTCATCTAATCATGCTATGGCTTGGCATTGTCTCAGGCTTGCAGGGATAAATACCCCCATGCCACATCTTGGGCAATTATATAGCCGGGGGATTTAGCCCCCCAATTCTAAATGCCGTCATGATTTTGATAGGCAAGGGTAGTTTCAGCTCAACGTAATGGGCAAGAAATCTTGATGAGGGGCATCATAGACATGTAACTGGCCTGAACCAATATCATGCCACAGCCCATGCAAAGTCAGTTGTTCTTCTTTAACGGCCGCTTTAATAAAGGGAAATCCCATCAAATTATTAAGCGAATGGACAATGCTGCGTTGTTCCAGATCATGAATACGTTCGGCCTCATTCCCTAAGGTTGTGCCATCATCAAAGGCTGGCCGCAGAATCTCAAGCCATTTCGCGATAAAGTTTGATTTTTCTAGCACATCATTACTTTTACCCATGCAGGCGTGATAGCCCGTCATGATACCCCCGCAACCTGAATGCCCCAAAACAATCAGATGTGACACCTTTAGAACCATGACAGCAAACTCAATCGCTGCTGATGTGCCGTGATGATCACCATCGGGGTTAAAAGGGGGAATGAGATTAGCAATATTGCGATGCATAAAAAAATCACCATCTTCCCCACCAAATAGGGACATGGCATTTACACGACTATCACAACATGAAATGATCATGGCGCGAGGATGTTGACCAAAATTCGCAAGATTCTGATACCAGCTTTTGTTGTTTTGATAATTGTTGCTGTGCCATCCGGCATAACGTTTAGCTAAATAATCTGGTAAAGGCCGAACTGTTCCCGAAGTTAGTTTATCAAGTGATTTCTTTTTGGTCATGATATCCTCGCTCGTTCTTTTTTTCATCGTCTGCAATCTGGTATTTAGATAAGCCTGACAATACCCTTGTGCAAGATATTACGTCAGATTAAAGTCATGTAGAGTTTAGGTCTATTACAAATAGGAAGAAAAAATGTCAGATGTAATAATTCGCGCAGTTAAGGATGAGGATTTTGATCAATGGTTACGCCTATATCACGGCTATGCTGATCACTATAAGGTAAGCTTAACCCAAGCGATCATTACTAACACTTGGGGATGGGTTATGGACGCGTCGCATCCTGTCACAGGATTGGTAGCTGAATTGGATGGAACATTAGTTGGGTTGGCACATATTCGCGCTATGCCTAGCCCTTTGCGTGGCCAGTATGTGGGTTTTCTGGATGATATGTTTGTTGACCCTGATCAGCGTGGCAGTGGGGTTGTTGATGCCCTTTTTGACCGTATTCACGCCATGGGTAAAGACAAAGGCTGGGGGGTTATCCGCTGGATTACCCGTGACAACAATTATCGTGCGCGCGGGGTGTATGATAAAGTGGCTAGCAAGACGGACTGGAATCTTTACGAAATGTCCTGCTGATTACGAATCAGTTGGTCTAGCTGCTGATTATTCATCACCTGGCACACCATAACTGGGTGCAGATGATGGATTGATTGCCCGTGTCAGATAGTCATTCATCTGCGGCTCATACTGTTTCCATAACGCTAGCATAGCCTGCCCGGGGCAATCCTCTGTCCAGTCGATACGCAAATCAACCAGTGGCCAAGGCCGCTCATGGGCGACAATCAGCGCGGCAGAATGGGTCGGGCCCTCTTCGCCGCCAGCATCAAGCGCGGCGATCAGCGCCCGGGTTAAGCGTTCGGCTAAATGCAGATCAGTGCCTTTCTCAAAGGCGTCAGTCATAGCTGGAATAACCTCAACCCGAGATAATAAATTCCCTGCACCAACACAATCTTTGCCTTGATTGGTGGCGTTATTGCCGAGAATATTATCGCCAGTAAAGACGCCTGTTCCACCTTTTAAATCTACGGCGGCAACTTGGCGGTAATCAGCATACGGCCGATCTTTCATCGCGGCGACGATGGCTGCCTCGGCGCTATGACCATTAGCCATGCGTGCCAAGACTTCAGGCCCAATGGTGGGGTCAGTAATATTCTGGGTTGTTACCGCGCCTGCGCCTGCTAGGGCATAGGGGCATCTGCTTCCAACAGCGATGCTAGATGTGGTGATGGCTACCCCAGCCATATTTGTTTTGGCACAGCGCCCCACGATGGCAATGGTCATTAGATTTTCTCCCTATGCATGGCATAATCGGCCAGCAAGATAGGCCGTAAATTCATGATTTTCGCGTTCAAGCCAACTTAATGGACCAGAAGTGGATAATGGGGCTTTCGCTCCTTTGAAAATCCCCTCAACAACAAAGCGATCTTCTTCTTGGACATCATCCAGAAAAACCTTAGTTTTAGCAATATATTCCTCTTTATTATCAACATTCTCAAGCACTTCAGGGGCCATAGCGGCACCATAACGAATGTGGACATGATCCGTTCCGTCAGGCAAGAGGGAGAGATACCAAAGATGATCAGGGGCCAGAACATACATATGTGATGGAAACACAGTTGGCATGATAGATGTGCTTCGCCATTTGCCCTCTAGTGAGGTGTTGGATGGATGTGCTGTGCCAACAGGGGCGGACCCCTTTTTTGTAAAATACTGATAGGTGAAATGGTCAAAACGTCCCCGATCATCAAACTCTGTATCCATCAGATTAAAATGGGCACCAACCGTCCCCTGATGGGCAACAGGCAGATGATACCCTTCCATAAAGTTTTCTGTCAGGCATTTCCAATTGGTGTTCCAGATATGCTCTTCTTCAAAGATACTGACATAATTTTCCATGTTATAGGGCGCCAGCAGTGCAGTTAAGGGGGCAAGGCACTCATGAACCGGCTTTGCGTTTGGGTCTAAATTTACATAAATCCAGCCGAGATAATTTTCACATTTGGCTTGGGGTAAGCGCATTTTAGATTTATCAAAACACGCCGTTTTTTCCATATATGCTGCACTTACCAATTGCCCATCCGCACGATAAGTCCAAGCATGGTAGGGACAAGTAAAGCGTTTGGCGTTGCCGCGACCTTTCGCCAAAATCATCATCCGGTGAAGGCAGATATTTGACATGGCGGTTATCTGATTATCTTTGCCGCGGATCACAATCAACGGTTGACCCGCTATCTCAACGGTCATGTAGTCACCTTCATTGGGTAACGTATCAGCCCGACCAACACATATCCATTCTTTCATGAAAATATGCTCATTTTCATGTTTCAGAACGTCAGGTTCGGTGTAAATCTGCTTTGGCATGGCGGTGGCCATTTCCAAAGGCGCAGAGGCGAGTTGATCAAGTTGCTTGAGCCATTGGGATAACATGGTATTTACCCTAATCTGGAATAACGGCGGTGATTTCTATCTCAACTACCCATTCTGGTCGCGCCAGTGCAGGAACAACCAATCCTGTTGAACAGGGAAAAACGCCTTTTAACCACTTGCCCATTTCCTGATAAACAGCTTCTCGGTACCGAATATCGGTAACATAGACAACAATCCGGCAGATACTTTCCATTGTCGTGCCAGCTTCTTCAAGAAGCATCTTGATGTTTTCCATCGTTTTAGCAGTTTGTTTGCCAGCATCCGAGGCATGAAGGCTTTCGCGAGTATCCAAATCCTGAGATACCTGACCGCGCAAAAATACCATGGTGCCTTTGGCCACAACCCCTTGACTTAGATCATTATCAAGGTTTTGTTCAGGATAGGTTTCTTTGGTATTAAAGGGGCGGATGCGCTTATGCATAACCATGGTTTTCCTCGTTGTTTTGATAGTTCAGAGATTAACCATTGAACGAATAAACCAAAAGATGTCAAGCTATTATACTACCAATTCCGACAGGCATCCAGATTGCTGGAGGCGCGGGGGAATCCCCCATAATGATCTGCCGAACCATAGCGGCTTTCAAAGCGCGCCTTCATCTGGTCGATCATCGCAGGATTGAAATCTGCCCTTAACGGATTGTTCAGCAATTGGATCATCATCATTTCATTCATCGGTTTTGTGCTTATATCTAGCGCACCAATTAAACAGGTATAGTATTCAGGCAAATTAATGCCTTTTTCCCACATACGGTTTGAAAAATCTTGAACGGATGTGATGCCGAGGGGGCGCGCCATGCCCATTTCAATATGGGAATAGACCGCGCGTTCATTATCATTAAGAAAAGCATCTGTGTCTGGCAAAAGCGAGGCTGGTTGTGACGTTGTGCTTCCAAATCCAAAAAGAATATAGCCTATGCCAAGCGCGATGATCATGAGCGCAATACCTAAGAAACGGTTGCTTCGCTTAGGCTGTGCCTTTGGTGCGGATTTTTGCTGATAAATCATCTTTTCTGTTTTGGCATGATGATCTTGGGATGTGCGGTTGATTGCAGATGGCGTGACCAAGCGATCAAGCGTTACAATATCATCTTCACCTTTATTTCTGCTCTGAGCGATGGGGCTTTGCGCGGTTTCACGGACAGCCTGTTCGGTTAGGCTTAAGGCTTTCTGATCTTCTTCTTGGTTGATCAACCGACCCACAGAACGGTTTAGGGTTAGAATCATATCTTGGGTCTTTTTAAGCCGACTTTCTAAGATTTCCATTCTCAAGACCAGCTGGTCAACCTGTCCCTTGGCGGCAAGCGTCTCAAAATGATCATCATCTAAGGCAGATAAGGCGGCAGAAAGATTGCTAGCAATGCGTGATGATGAAGTATGGGCAGTGTCCTCAGCCCCAAGGTCAGTAGCACGATCTGTCTCAGCCTTAGTCTCAGTCTCAGTCTCAGTATCGGTATGATCTTTTGCCAGAACCTCAGGCTCTGCCTCCAGAACCAATGCCTCATCCTCAAGATGATCAGATCGTTGATGCGACGGTTGTGACGAATTAGCCTTGGCATCAGGGGATGATGCGCTGTCACGGGATGAATGTTTATCCCCTTCATGCGTAGGTTCTGATGCGTCCTTTGCCGCTGGCACCTCAGCAAAAGAGGTCGCCTGGGCAGGGGTTTCAATCCGTTCGCGCAACGAACGGATTCGATCAATTAAATCTGCGGTATCCATATCCAATTTTTTCAAACTACTAACACCAAACATCCGCAGGGTTTCGGACGCTTAAGATTAAACGACCAAAGACCAACTTCTATTAATTCTGAGGCAGAATTAGGCGCGAGCGTCCATGGTATTAGCCAGTTTATCCAGCATGGTCAGGCATTGATCCATTTGATCCACTGATACATATTCATCAGCTTTATGAGCCTGTTCAATGGAACCGGGCCCGCAAATCACGCAATCCGTTCCCAGAGACTGAAAAATACCGGCTTCGGTACAGAACGCGACAACGCCGCTGGAATTAGAACCTGTTAATTCCTGTACTAACTGTCTTGCCTCATTATCTGGCATGATATCAAATCCAGCTACTTCGGCAATGACTTCGCTCCATATTTTGGCGTCAGGATAAATTTTTTGCATCATCGGTAACAATTCGTGCTGGCAATAGTCTTCTAAATCAGCTTTGACCTGATCAGCGTCTGAAGCTTGAACAGGGCGCATTTCCCAGTCTACCTGCGCTTTTTGAGCTATGACATTATGGGCAATCCCACTTTCAATACGGCCAATATTGATGGTGGTATGTGGAGGATCATAGGGGCTGTCTTTGGGTGGTGCAGATTTGAGCTTTTCCCGCCATTCCAGCAATCGGCTAACGAATCGCGTTGCGTATTCGGCCGCATTAACGCCTAATTCTGGCGCGGACCCATGTCCTGCGAGTCCGTGAAAAAATGTGGAATATTCATAACAGCCTTTATGCCCTTCAATGACACGCATTTCTGTAGGCTCACCAATAATGGCAAGCCGAGGGGCGATACCATGTTTTTTAAGCGTTTCTGCTAAATGGCTAGCACCAAGGCATCCGGTTTCTTCATCATAAGTAAAGGCAAAATGCACAGGCTCATGTGTAGACACTTCGGCAAAGCGGTCTGCCAGTGCTAAACTTGCCGCGATAAAACCCTTCATATCACAACTGCCACGTCCATAGATCAACCCGTCGGTTTCGGTCAACTGGAATGGATCGTAATTCCAGTCTTGATCTGTCACGGGAACGACATCCGTATGGCCAGATAACATGATACCCCCAGTTGTCTGGGTGCCTAGTGTGGCAAACACATTGGCTTTGTTGCCACATGGGCTCTCATCAATGATGATGCGTGCGCCTTGGTGTTCAAGCCGCTCTGCCAGATAGGCTATCATCGCTTTATTGCTGTCTGATGATACGGTCTCAAAGCTAAGCAAATCGCTTAGCGTACTCATCATCTGGTCAAAGGCAGGATGTCTCATGGTTTTACCGTCAATTCGCGAGGCAGATTGGTGAATAGGGTTGGGCCACCTTTTTCATTGATGAGAATAGTTTCCGTGGTCTCAATCCCCCAGTCATCCATCCATAATCCTGGCATAAAATGAAAGGTCATACCAGGTTCTAACATGGTGTCGTCATTGGCACGCAA
>JAQCJL010000098.1 GCA_027593125.1 Pseudomonadota bacterium
CATGGGTGAAAAAAAGGTGCTGGTGGATCGGTTTAACGAAATCAGCGCACGTTTCGCCGAAGAGATGACCGATGATGAAATGAATGCTTTGATCGAAGAACAAGGCGAATTACAGGAAAAAATTGATAACGCGAATGCGTGGGACCTTGAACGAACCGCCGCCATTGCCATGGACGCTTTGCGTTTGCCGCCGTCAGATTGGGAAGTTACCAATCTTTCAGGTGGGGAAAAGCGCCGTGTCGCACTGTGTCAGCTTTTGCTTAGCGCTCCTGATATGTTGCTTTTGGATGAACCTACAAACCATCTGGATGCCGAATCTGTTGCGTGGCTGCAGCGGTTTCTCCAGGATTTCCCCGGAACCGTTGTCACTATTACCCACGACCGCTACTTTCTTGACGAAGTGGCAGGCTGGATATTGGAATTAGATCGGGGGCAAGGGATTCCGTTCAAAGGCAATTATTCCAGCTGGCTTGAACAAAAACAGAAACGCTTGGAACAAGAAGGCCGAACCGAAGAGGCGCGGATCAAAACCCTTTCAAGAGAATTGGAATGGGTGCGTTCTGCGCCACGAGCAAGGCAAGCCAAATCTAAGGCACGCTTGACCGCATATGAACAACTGTTGGAAGACCAGCATGAAAGCGTCAGCGAAACTGCACGTATTTCTATTCCACCAGGCCCAAGGCTTGGTAATATTGTCTTAGAAGGCAAGCATATTAGCAAAGCCTATGGTGAAAAATTACTGATTGATGATTTAGAGTTTCGCTTGCCGCCTGGCGGGATTGTTGGTGTCGTTGGGCCAAATGGCGCAGGGAAAACCACCCTTTTCCGTATGATCACAGGTCAGGATACCCCCGATCAAGGGGAATTAAAAATCGGGGAAACAGTGGTCATGGCCTATGTGGATCAGTCGCGTGATGCCTTACCCGCGGATAAAACCGTATGGGAAGTCATTTCAGATGGGCTTGATGAAATTGTACTTGGTAAGAGGACGGTGTCTTCTCGCGCCTATGTAGGTCAGTTTAACTTCAAAGGCACAGATCAGCAAAAGCGTGTTGGCCAGTTGTCAGGTGGTGAGCGAAATCGGGTTCACTTGGCACGGATGCTGAAATCTGGCTGTAACTTGCTCCTGCTTGATGAGCCGACTAACGATCTTGATGTGGACACCTTACGCTCATTAGAAGAAGCCCTGCTTGAGTTTGGCGGCTGTGCGGTTGTGATTACCCACGATCGCTGGTTTCTTGACCGAATTGCCACGCATATTCTCGCGTTCGAAGGGGATAGCCATGTGGAATGGTTTGAAGGAAACTGGCAGTCCTACGAAGAAGACCGCAAGCGGCGTCTCGGGGCAGAGGCAGATCAACCGACACGCATCAAATATAAACCGATATCGCGTTAAGACTCACTGTTGTTCCGTGCCATTCGCAATTCGTGACTGCGTTCACTCAACAGGTCAATTAATGCGTCAATATTCCCGGCGTTCTGACGGATGATAGCCATGTTTTCATCTTTTTGGGTGATTAGCATTGACACATTCTCAACACTCAGATCAAAAATGGTCAAAGGCTTGCCAGCGATGTTTCTGATCCGCCACGCTATCTGAGCGTCGGGATAGGTGTTAGTGGTATCATGAATAATGCCATCAATAATAATCCAATCTTCCCCTTTATTCGCTGCACTCACATGGCGATATTCGAGTGTCCTGAAATAATCAAAATTATTGGCCACTTGAACGATTAAAACTTCACGAAAGGTTTTGAGATAGTTTTGCTTTTGCTCGGGCGTGGCTTTGCGCCAATATGGGCCAATGGTAAAACTAGCAACACTTTCATAATCAAAATATTGATCAATAATTTGGTTTGTCTGATCGTGAACTTCAATGGTCGAAGATTGTTGTTCGGCAATGTCTTGAATAGACGAAACCAGATTGTTAATCATGGCAACGCCCTCATCCAGACGGTCGGAATTGGCATAAGCTGGCAAGCTCATTCCTCCTAACAAAACCGTATAAATCCAAATCAGAAAGCCGCCTTGTCCGATCACGCGCTGCAAAATTGGGCGAGATTGGTCACCTAAGTGACAAGGGTTATTCTTGTGACTGAATAAAAGCATTAAATGGGTCATCCTTGCTCTGATCATCAACGTCGCCAGAATTAGCATCATATTGCAAATACATTGATCGTGTCCGTGAATACGGGTCAAGTGAGCCATATTTCACATTATTGATCAAATCAAAATGATTTCCACGGAACGAAACGACACGAACAGGTGTCGATACGGTATTGATGGTTGAAGCTGCTGGTGTAGAGGCAAACCGTAAAGGATTGGTCACAGTATCGACCAACCATGCTGAGTGGGAGCGTGTTGAACCGGGGCCAAGCAAAGGCAAGACCACATACTGCCCTTGGGGAACATCATAGCCACGCAAAGTATCGTCAAAATTGGTTTGAACCGGATCATCGGTGTCGTCGGTCAGATCAGCCATGCCAAGGGTTAACCCGTTGACCAGAAAACTTAAGACCCCAAGCGCTGAGTTTTCAGCGTCCCCCTGAAGGGCAGAGTTCAAACTTGTTGACGGCAAACTTGTCCACTCAGAAAAGTTTGTCAGCATATCCTGACTGACCTGCGGTAATTTGAGATAGCCCTTGGCAGCAGGTTCAACAACGATATCGTCCACTTTCAGATTGAAGGCGAACATATTACGGTTAAAATCTTCGTATGGATCGCTGTTAGCAACACCTAATTCATAAGGTGCGCTCGCACAGGCTGATAAACTTGCCAGTAAAATGGCAAATGTCATATTTCTAATCATCCTAAACATCTTAATATTCTAATGCACAGATGAAAAAAAGGGAACTCCTGCTTATGATAATGCCAAAACGCGCAGAATATTGGTATTTTCATATCAGGCGGTCTGTTCATAAATGGCGCATCATGCTAGGAATCGAGGATGCAAACAGAAAGTTTTCTTCCTAAAGATGAGCCCAATACCCTGCCTTGGCTTCAGGGGTTAAATGCACCGCAAAAAAAGGCGGTAGAGCATAGTGACGGCCCTTTACTGGTTCTTTCTGGAGCCGGGACAGGAAAAACCCGTGTCTTGACGAGCCGTCTTGCAAATCTGATTTCCACAGGCAAGGCAAAACCATGGAATATCCTTGCCGTAACCTTTACCAACAAAGCGGCGCGCGAGATGAAAGATCGTGTGTCCAATATGATTGGACCTATGGTGGAACAGGTATGGTTTGGGACATTCCATGCGCTTGCCGCCCGAATTTTGCGGCGCCATGCCGAAGCTGTGGGATTAAAAGCCAATTTTACCATTCTTGATACCGATGATCAGTTGCGTTTGATCAAACAGGTGATGGAAGCTAATCATATTGATGTGAAACGCCACCCTCCGCGCATGGTATTAGCCATGATCAGTCGTTGGAAAGATAAGGGCCTTACCCCTGATAAGGTAAGCCTTGCTGATGCTAGCAATTTGGTTGAGGGCAGCGGCGCAGACCTTTATGCTCAATATCAACAGCGGTTGCTTGAGCTAAATGCCTGTGATTTTGGTGATCTGCTTTTGCATAACTTAACGCTATTCAATCATTATCCAGATATTCTTGCAGACTATCATCATCGCATCACGCATGTCATGGTGGATGAATATCAAGACACCAATGTGGCGCAATATTTGTGGATAAGCCTGTTGGTTCAGAAATCACGCAATCTGTGTTGTGTTGGGGATGATGACCAATCCATCTATGGATGGCGCGGGGCAGAAGTTGCTAATATGCTCCGCTTTGCTGAAATTTATTCAGAAGCCGAAACCATTAGACTTGAAGAAAATTACCGTTCCACAGGGCATATTCTTGGTGCTGCCTCGGGGCTGATTTCCCATAACGAAACGCGTTTGGGCAAAACGCTCTACACCGATGATCAGCATGGCGAAAAAGTTCGCGTTAATGGGTTTTGGGATGGCGCCAGTGAGGCAAGAGCAGTAGCCGATCGCATTGAATCCCTTGCACGGCATGACAAAGTTCCGCTTGATAACATGGCAGTACTAGTGCGCGCGGGTTACCAAACACGCGAGTTTGAAGATGTGTTTATTCGCTTAGGAATCCCATATCGGGTGGTTGGGGCAAAGTTCTATGAGCGTCAGGAAATTCGCGATGCTATCGCTTATCTGCGCCTGATTGTTCAGCCTGCTGATGATTTGGCCTTTGAACGCATTGTTAATACCCCAACCCGTGGGTTAGGTGCCAAAACCATTACCACTATTCGCGCTTCAGCACGGCAACAAGGCTTACCCATGCTGGCGGCGGCAGAGAATATGCTAAGTGATACGACCTTAAAACCTGCTGCGCGTAAGCATTTGGCTGAGTTTGTGAATATGGTTATCACCTGGCGAGGGCAGTTAGAAGAAATTCCCCACACCGAATTGGTCATGAAGGTACTTGATGAATCTGGTTACACCACGATGTGGCAAAAGGAAAAAACACCAGATGCTGAAGGAAGATTAGAAAATCTC
The DNA here is from genome assembly GCA_027593125.1 of Pseudomonadota bacterium. GTDB lineage: Bacteria > Pseudomonadota > Alphaproteobacteria > Puniceispirillales > UBA1172 > UBA12202. The sequence continues at coordinate 4,514 of JAQCJL010000098.1, forward strand.
AAAGAATTGGTCACCGCCATGGATAGTTTTGAGGATTTGCCAGGGTTTCTTGAGCATATTTCCTTGGTCATGGATGGCGACAATACGAATGCTGGGGGTGAGGTCATGCTAATGACCTTACATGCGGCTAAGGGGTTGGAGTTTGATGTTGTGTTCCTGCCATGCTGGGAGGAAGGCGCGTTCCCATCACAGCGAACCATGGATGAAAAAGGCGCAAGCGGCTTAGAAGAAGAACGTCGTCTAGCCTATGTCGGCATTACTCGTGCACGAAAACAGATTTTTATATCTTACGCCGCAAGCCGCCGTATTCATGGTCTTTGGCAAAGCGGTATTCCATCACGATTTCTATCAGAATTGCCAGATGAACATTTGATTGAGGAAACTGAGCATGGCATGGCAAGTGGCACCGCCAAGCCTGTTACCTTTGATCATATGCCCATTCCCACAGCTTCAAGCGGATATGGTCCGGGTTGGGCGCGCCTTCAGGAACGCCGGAAAGGCGGATTTGTGCCATCACGGGCACCTGCCGAAGGCACATCCGCTCTGACGGGGCAAAGCGATTATTCGATTGGTGATCGGGTTTTTCATCAGAAATTTGGAAACGGTAACATCATTGCCATAGAAGGCGATAGATTAACCATTGCCTTTGATAAGGCTGGCGATAAAAAAGTGGTGGCAGGTTTTGTGGAACGGGTAAACAAATCATGACAGATACGGTCTGGCAAATCCGTCTTAATCTTATTGGCAATCATGATCTTGCTGGAGAGATGCTGATGGCGGCCTGTGATGGGGAAACCATTAGTGTTAATCGTGAGCATGATGATCACCCTTGGGATATGATCATCATAACCCGCCAAAAACCAGATCAGAGCCGGATATCTGACACTATTCATGACCTTGAGTCGCATTTTGCGATCACGGCCTCATCATTGGTGATTAGCCTTGTGCCGGATATTGACTGGCTTCAAAAAAACTGGATGGATTTGAAGCCGCTTGAGATTGGTCGTTTCTGGGTCTTTGGCAGTCATGTCAGTGATCCCGTGCCAGATGGAAAAATTGGCATTCACCTTGACGCTGGATTGGCGTTTGGGTCTGGAAATCACGCCACTACGCATGGCTGTATTCTTTTTCTTGAACAGATTTTGCCCAAAGAACAGAAATGGAACATCGCAGATATCGGCGCAGGCAGTGGCATTCTGGCAATTGCGGCGGCAAAGATTAATGCAAATTGCAATATTGTTGCGGTTGATAATGATCCCGTGGCGGTAAACGTGATGCAAGAAAATTGTCAGCGCAATGATGTTGATCAAGCGATATCCTGCGGGCTTTCAGATGGCTATGACGCTGATTTGGTAAAAGACAATGGCCCGTATGATCTTATTCTCGCAAACATCCTGCCATCACCCTTAATCGCCATGGCAAAGGATGCGGCGGCAGCATTAAAACCCGGCGGGAAGGTGATTTTATCTGGCCTAAATCTGGCTCATGCTGAAGAAGTGATCCGCACCCATCAACAGGTCGGACTTACGCATACTGATAGTATGCCGCTTGGGGATTGGATGACTTTGCTGATGGAAAAACCTAATGCATAATGGGCAATTAGGGTGAGAGCTATAAGGAAAAAGAGGCATGACCGTATCAGTTGATCGTTTAATAGCACTCAGAAAATGTCTCAATACTCATCATCTGGATGCGGTGATAATTCCGCGAAGCGATGCATTTTGTGGTGAAGAGGTGCAGCCAGCAGATGAAAGGCTAGCATGGATCAGCGGCTTTACCGGATCAGCAGGGCTAGCAGTAGTTACCCCAGACTATGCCGCGTTATTCAGTGATGGGCGTTACCGCTTGCAAATGACGGATCAAACTGATTCTCAATGGCAGTGCCATGTCACCCCAGGCGAGAGTCTAACAGATTGGCTGTTGAAACATATTGGTGATGACAACGGCGGCAAGATTGGCTTTGACCCTATGTTGATGACGGTATCTGCCCATGAACGCCTTAATCAGGAATTGGCAACCAAGGGTAATAGTCGCCTCAGTTTAGTTCCAACAGCTGAAAACCTCATTGATGCTATTTGGCAGGATAAACCTGTCCCCCATATCAGCTCGGCATGGAATGTTGATAAAGCTTATCACGGCTGTGAACGC
>JAQCJL010000099.1 GCA_027593125.1 Pseudomonadota bacterium
TTGAAGATGTGATGACCTCTGCTACCAAAGCGCCAGACAATTTCAAAAAAGCCGTTAGTATTGACGGTAAAACCACCTTAGAAAAATGCCTGATTGATCTCGCCCCTGGGCAAAATCATATCCTTGTTACTGGTTTTCAGGGCAAAATCATTGGACATTTTTCCAGAGACCATCTGTTAAAGATTGCCAATAACGAGGGAACCCTATGAACGCTATCATCACCGCTTCTTCTGATTTCTTGGGAAAATGGCGTCAACAGGCGCTTTCGGCAGCAGGGCTAATCACCTTGTTTATCATGGTCATGATACTGATCCGGCCAGATACTCTGCCTTACCTTTCTGCTGAACCATTTGCAGGTTCAAACTGGTTTAAGGACGGCATCAACCTAGCGATTAGCGGATTTGTGGACTGGGCCAAACCGACTTTGCGGGCAATAAGCAATGTCGTTGAAGAAGCTGTGCGAGGGCTTCAATTCGGACTTCACCATTTGCCTTGGTTATCCTTTCTGGCAATCGTGACTTGGTTAGGCTGGCGGTTAAGTGGCCCAGGGTTAGCCTTTCTTGTCGCAATATCAATTTTCTACATGGCCGCATCCGGATTATGGATCAAATCCATGAATACGCTTGCCATGGTTGGGGTCGCTATCCCGCTTGCCCTAAGTTTTGGGTTTGCTATGGGGGTATTTGCGGCGAAATCAAAACTGGCAGGCCGCATCATTGAACCTAGCCTTGATTTGATGCAAACCATTCCTACCTTTGCCTATTTGGTGCCTTTGATTGTGTTGTTTGGTTTTGGCCCTGTGCCAGGTGTCATTGCCAGCATGATTTATGCGGCTCCTCCTATTACGCGGAATGTCATGCTAGGTCTTCAGCAAGTGCCGAGCGAGCTCAAAGACGTTGCCGCGATTTCGGGAAGTAGCCGATGGCAAACCTTTGCGATGATTGAATTGCCAAGCGCCAAAAAACAAATCTTAGTCGGCGTCAATCAATCTATCCTTGCTAGCCTTTCTATGGTCATTATTGCTGCGGTCATAGGTGGCTTTGATGATATTGGCCGTGAGGTATTGGTCGCCACTAATAAAGGTTCCGCTCGTTTTGGTGAAGCGCTTAGCGCTGGTATTATCATTGTTCTGATGGCTGTGGTCATTGATCGCCTTACCCGCGCGGCCAGCGAAACCAACCGGATGAGCAAATCTCTAGCTTCTCGGCGGCAAGCTCTTATCATTACAGCTCTGGCCGTGATTATTGGATTGTTATTCCCCATGCAGGGGTTTATTGATGCCGCATCTTCAGTCTTTAGGGTAGCGGAAGTGGTCATTAATAACGGCCTTGCCCAATTTATTAAATCTTACGGTATTTTCCTTGATCTGATTAAAAACAACGCTCTGATCTACGTCTTGCTGCCTATGCGCATAGGGCTTGAACAAGCCGTTTTACCATTCACTTGGGGCGTCACCTTTACCAGCGAAGCTCAGATCATTTATCTGATCGGGATAATTGGAACATCTTGTCTTATGCTTTTCTGCGGACAAAAAGCGATGGGGTTATTTCTGTTGGCAGTTGGGCTTATCATGTTCCGGGGTTTTACCGCCCTGCCATGGTGGGCAGTAACAGGTTGTGTGTGTCTGGCAGCATGGAATACATCAGGCATACGATTGGCCGCCATGTGTTTTGTGATGATGTTATTTATCACCCTGTTTGGGCATTGGGCGGATGCGTTATATTCGCTTTATCTCTGTAGCGCAGCGGTGTTTATCTGTATGGTCATTGGCTGTCCTCTTGGGATATTGGCTGCAAAATCAGAACGTGCGTCAAATATTCTTCGCCCTATCAATGACACGCTTCAATCCATTCCACTTTATATTTTTCTTATTCCCGCGGTAGCGCTGTTTCAGATTAGTGAGTTTTCAGCGTTGGTTGCCATTGTTCTTTACGCCATTGTACCGATGATCCGTTACACCGAACATGGATTACGGTCGGTTCCCACCCAACTGGTTGAGGCGACGACCGCGCAAGGGTGTACGGCTTTGCAAAGGCTATTTTATATTGAATTGCCTGTAGCAAGACCCAGCATCCTTCTTGGGCTTAATCAGACGGTTTTGTTTGCGCTTGCTATGCTGATTATTGCGGTGCTGGTAGGGGCAAGAGGTCTGGCAGAACAGGTTAATATCGGACTTCGTTCAGGGGATACCGGTTTAGGCATAACTGCTGGTTTATCAATGGCATTTATTGCTATTATGGCTGATCGGATCTTACGTAGCTGGGCAAGCAATCTCGGCCGTTCGCAATAGTCATTTTATTAGTTTCCTTTTTTTAAGCTCAGCCATATTGTTTCTTACAGAACTATATAGGAATTGATTATGACAACTCAGCAACCCAACATCGTTCTCATTATGGCTGACCAACTGGCCCCACAATTTACGTCTAGTTATGGTCACCCTGTTGTTAAAACCCCGCATATGGACAAACTGGCATCACGTGGCATGCGTTTTGATGCCGCGTATTGTAACGCACCACTCTGTGCACCATCACGATTTAGTTTCATGTCCGGTCAGTTGGTTACCCGCATTGCTGCCTATGATAATGCTAGTGAGTTTTTGTCATCAATTCCTACCTTTGCCCATTACTTGCGTCATATGGGATATCGCACGTGTCTATCTGGCAAAATGCATTTTGTTGGCCCAGATCAATTGCATGGTTTTGATGAGCGCATCACTACCGATATTTACCCTTCTGATTTTGCTTGGACGCCTGACTGGGAACTGGCAGATGAACGCATAGACAAATGGTATCATAACATGGATACCGTCCGTGAAGCTGGTGTTGCCCAAACCACCTTTCAAATTGAATATGACGAGGAAGTGGCCTTTTTTGCACGCCGTAAGTTGTTTGAATATGCTTCTGAAAAGCAACAGCCTTTCTGTATGGTTGCAAGTTTCATTCACCCTCATGATCCCTATGTCGCTCGCCCAGAATGGTGGGATCTTTATGATCATGATGCTATTGATATGCCGACAAGCACAATCCCATATGACGAACAAGATGGCTTCTCTCGCCGACTGATGGATGGCATTGAGGCAACAACCGTGATCCCAACAGATGATGAGGTTCGTAACGCGCGCCATGCCTATTACGCCAATACCAGCTATTTTGATTCGAAGGTGGGGCAGATTGTTAAAACCCTAGAAGAATGCAACCAGCTTGAAAACACGATCGTGATAGTGACTGCTGATCATGGCGATATGTTAGGCGAACGTGGGTTGTGGTATAAAATGAACTTTTTTGAACATTCGGCGCGTGTGCCATTGATTATGGCTGGCCCAAAGGTCAAGCGCGGCACCCTAAACAGCCCATGTTCTCTGGTTGATATTTTGCCTACCATGATGGACATTGCGGCGATGGACAAAGACACCAAACCGCAATTAGGGCAACCTATTGATGGTCGTTCCCTCTGGCCTATGGCGACAACAGGCAAAGAAGATCATGGTCAGGCGATTGGTGAATACTGCGCCGAAATGACAGCGCATCCGGTCATCATGATCCGGCGTGATCAATACAAATATATCCATTGTGACAGTGATGCCCCCATGCTGTTTAATATTGCTAACGATCCACTTGAGCGCAGCAATTTAGCAGAACATCCTGATTACGCTGATCTTGCCCAGCAGTTTGCAGATGAGATTAAGAGCAATTGGGATATGCCCACGATCCGCGCAGATGTGGTTGCCAAACAAAAGCAACGCCAAGCCGTGTATGAGGCGATGCAAAATGGGGTTCGTGCTGATTGGGATTATAATCCGCCGCGCAACGCGTCGGAGGAATATGTGCGCAACCATATGGATTGGACAGAAAAAGCCGCAAAAACACGCTTTCCGCCCTATCCTTCAGAGTGACCCTCTGGCTCTGATGAATAGGCCGCCAGCAACGCGGTTAGAAAAATTAAACTTGCGCCCAACCATTGCAACATGGTTAGGCGTTCCCCTAACAATACCATGGCGGAAAGCACAGCTAACACCACCTCAGACAGCATCAGCAATGCCACCAATCCTGGGGAAACATATTGGCTGATGCGAAAAATCAACGCCATTGTTGGCAGAAATATTGCCGCTGTTATTAAGGCGACAACAATACCGCTGAACCATTGCTCAACTGAAGGGGGCGGTGTTCCAATTAACACAATCGCAATCAGTGTGAATGTTGTTCCGAGAACATATTGGCAAAACACCAGACCTAGATAATCTGCCTCAGGGTAGCGGCGCAGCATGACCCCACCAAAGGCCCAAACAATGCCCGCTGTAAAGCCTAGAATATCTGACACCTCAAGTATCAGATCACCACTACTAATTCCCATAATCAAAGCACATCCCAAAAGCCCTAACCCATTAGCGAGCCAGCGCATAACGGTTGCGCGTTCAGAAAGAAAAATCATACCTAAAATTGATCCCCAAACAGGGGTTAAATAAAATAGCAATGTTGTCTTAGTGACGGAACCAATGACTAAGCCGGTGCAATAAAGGCTAAATCCTGCGCCAATAAATCCCCCTGCCAAAAGATAAACTGGCCAAAACCGTAAACTGGCCTTGATCCTATGATAGGTGAAAAAAAATAACGGCAGAACAGGAATGGCGAGAAAGGCAAAAGTTGACCATAACTCTTGATAGCCCAGAAGATCCAGCCAGCGCAAAGGGACCCAAAGCACGCCCCATATTGATGATGATATAAACACCGCCATCAAAGCTTTACGGGTCGACATCTCTTGTTGAAATAGCGCGGCTATCATCGGCGCTCCAGAAAAATGGCAAAGCATTATGCCATTGCCGTGATACCGTTCATTGTGACTTGCTAGACATTATAAATCAAAAGCGAACACGGTGACAAATGCAATCATCAGTGTCCAAACAGTTTTCCGGATAGGTATGATAACGCGTTAGTGGCTTAGCACCTGAGATAAGAAGAGTTTTGTGCGATCAGATTTAGGATTATTAAAGAACGCCTCTGGCTCATTCTGCTCAACAATTTGCCCTTCATCCATAAAGATCACACGATTAGCTACCTTACGGGCAAAGCCCATTTCATGAGTCACGCAAATCATGGTCATACCGGATTCCGCCAGTTCTACCATCACATCCAACACTTCTTTGATCATTTCAGGGTCAAGAGCAGAGGTTGGCTCATCAAACAGCATGACTTCGGGGTTCATACATAATGCCCGGGCAATTGCTACACGCTGTTGCTGGCCTCCAGAAAGCTGGCCTGGAAACTTGCTAGCCTGTTCTGGAATCTTAACGCGTTCAAGCAGGGACATAGCAAGATCAACAGCCTCAGCGCGGGGCATTTTCTTTACCCAAATCGGGGCCAGAATACAATTTTCTAAGATCGAAAGATGTGGAAATAAATTAAATTGCTGAAACACCATGCCCACATCACGGCGAATAACCTCAACATTTCGGACATTGTTATCCAGCGTCACATCCAGAATATTGATATCGCCATCCTGATGATGTTCAAGGGCATTAAGACAGCGGATCAAGGTTGATTTACCAGATCCAGATGGCCCACAAATAATAATCCGTTCTCCTTTGAACACATTAAGGTTGATATCACGAAGCACATGAAAACTTCCAAACCATTTATTGACACCTTTCATGCTAATGATCAGCTCATCACTGACTTGCATGGTTGATGTTTTTTTCGCTTTTGCCATATGCTTTCTCCGTTTTCGGCAAGATTTTGCCAGTTAACGATCCTTCTTGGCTAGTTTGCGTTCCAGTCGCATGGAATACCGCGACATCCCCAAACAACATACAAAATAAAATGCAGCGACAAAAAGGTAAAGGGTGATAGCCTGAACAGGTGATGACCACGCAGCATCATTAATCGCTGATTGTGCCGCACCCAACAGATCAAACAGGCCAATAATGGCCACCAGTGTCGTATCCTTAAAGAGACCAATAAACGTATTTACGATGCCCGGAATGACATAGGTCAGGGCTTGCGGTAAAATGATCAAGCGCATCGTTTTCCAATAACTAAGCCCTAGTGCCTTCCCAGCCTCATATTGCCCTTTATCAATGGCCTGAAGCCCACCTCTAATCACTTCTGCCATATAAGCGGACGCAAACAATGTAACCCCGATCAAGGCACGCAGCAGATTATCAATCGTTACCCCTTTGGGCAAAAATAACGGTAAGGCCACTGATGCCATAAATAATACTGTGATCAGGGGAATGCCGCGCCAAAACTCAATAAACATGGTCGAAAGCATCCGGATGACGGGTTTATCAGATTGCCGCCCAAGCGCTAAAATAATACCAAGGGGCAATGAGGCAATGATCCCCGTTAAGGCAACCACAAGGGTGACCATAACACCGCCCCAATCACGGGTATCAACCACAGGCAGACCAGTGCCTTCACCTAAACCACGCAGCAAGATAAAAGCCAGTATGGGGTAAACGGTAAGCATCAATATGCCAATCGGCATCCGATATGGCATCCGGTCAAACATCAGACAAACCAGACCAACAATTAGCATCAGCCCTGCCAGATTCACTCGCCATAACTCTTCGCTGGGATATGCCCCGTAAGTTAGGAATTTAATCTTTGCCACGACCA